>NZ_JBBMER010000010.1:0-87315 GCF_040096455.1 Lachnospira rogosae (ex Hitch et al. 2025)
TATGGGATCTTAGCTCAGCTGGGAGAGCATCTGCCTTACAAGCAGAGGGTCACAGGTTCGAGCCCTGTAGGTCCCATTTATATGCCGACATGGCTCAATGGCAGAGCAGCTGATTTGTAATCAGCAGGTTGTTGGTTCGACTCCGACTGTCGGCTTTTTATTAACAATAATATCTTGGTTGGAAGGCTAGGGTTATTGTTAATTTAATTTTATATGGGTGGATTCCCGAGTGGCCAAAGGGGACAGACTGTAAATCTGCTGGCACTGCCTTCGAAGGTTCGAATCCTTCTCCGCCCATTTGATGAATAATCTTCATCATATATGAATACAATAGTTATAGATGACGCGGGGTAGAGCAGCTCGGAAGCTCGTCGGGCTCATAACCCGAAGGTCACAGGTTCAAATCCTGTCCCCGCTACTTTGCCTAGATAGCTCAGTCGGTAGAGCAGAGGACTGAAAATCCTCGTGTCACTGGTTCGATTCCGGTTCTAGGCACTTATTTATACCATAGGTATTACGTTATGTAGTATCTATGGTTTTTTTGTATCCCAATAATAAATAACAGTAAATAAAAGATGAGAGTGTAACAATGAATTGGAATGGAGATAAGAGTATAAAGATGAATTTAGATAAAACGGGAAAATCGGATAAAACAGGAACTACAAATAAGGATATTAAATATGATGATATATTGTCTAAGTTAGATAAATATAAAGATGAAAATATAGTACCTATGCATATGCCGGGGGCTAAGAGAAATAAAGAATTAATTGAGTTATATATGGGTGATATGGGAAATCCATATGAGAAAGATATAACGGAGATTAATGGTTTTGATAATATGCACAATGCCGAAACTATTATTAAAGATGCGTTTGATGAGGCGGCGGAGCTTTATGGAGCTGATGAGAGCTGGTATCTGGTAAATGGAAGCACTGCAGGTAATATGTCGGCAATATGCGGAGTTACCCATAAAAATGATGTTGTTATAATGGCAAGAAACTGTCATATATCAGTTTATAATGCAGTTATCCTCAATGAACTGAATCCTGTGTATATTTATCCAGAATATGATGAGGAATATGGGTATTATAAGGGGATAACATTAAAAGAAATTAAGGACATTGTGGATAAATACAGCTCAGACCATGACAGAAATGATATTAAAGCCGTGATACTTACATCACCAACTTATGAGGGAAATGTATCTGATATTAAATCAATAGCAGAGTATCTTCATCAATATAATATTCCATTGATTGTTGATGAGGCTCATGGTGCACATTTTAATTTCTCGGAAAGCTTTCCACAGTCAGCAGTTAAGTGTGGAGCTGATATAGTAATTAACAGTGTGCATAAGACACTTCCATCGCTTACACAGACTGCACTTATTCATATTAATTATGGAATAGTTGATGTAGAACGTATAAGAAGGTATTGGAACATATACCAGTCGACAAGTCCATCGTATATATTAATGTCTTCCATAGCAAGAAGCTTAAGCATTGTTAAGAATGACGGTGATAAATTATTTGCTGAATATGTTGATAAGCTCACTATTTTAAGAAATGGATTGTCAGAATTAAAGCATATCAGGTTAATAAAGACGGATGACATATCAAAGCTTGTATTAGGATATAAAGATGCAAAATGGTTATATGACACTCTATTTTATAAATATAAAATCCAGCTTGAAATGTCATCTATAAAATATGTAATAGCGATGACATCAATATTTGACTCGCAGGAGTATTATGATAGATTTCTTGCGGCATTAAAAGAGATAGACGAAGAATTAGATAATAGAGTTCTTGCGGCATTAAAAGAGATAGACGAAGAAATAGATGAGAGTAGGAGTAAATATAATAATAGAAGTAAAGATGAGATTTTAATTAATGATGAGGATAATAGTAATAAGATAAATGTTGCTGATTTCAGGGATGAGCAGGCTTTGACAATTGCACAAGCATTTAACAGGCGTGATTTATCAGGTTGTGATGAAATTCAGATGAATAATGAGAAGATATATGGTAAGATAAGTGGAGAGTCAGTGTATGTATATCCACCGGGAATACCGATATTATGTCCGGGAGAGGTTATTACACGAAAGATTATTGCAATACTTCAGGCGGCTGGTGAGGCAGGTCTGGAGGTTGTAGGTGTAAAAGAAGGAGCTTTGTTATGCCTGAGATAGCATTTTTAATGGGAAAAAGTTCAAGTGGTAAAGATAATATATTTAAGGCTTTAGTTGGTGATAAGGAGCTAAATCTTAAGACTGTTATTATGTATACAACAAGACCTATGAGAGCTGGAGAAAAAGAAGGTGTAGAGTATTATTATGTAGATAATGAGAAGGCATTGGAGCTTGAAGCGGCGGATAAAGTAATAGAGATGCGGATATATAACACAGTGTATGGAGAGTGGAAGTATTTTACAGTTGATGATGGGCAGATCAGGCTTGGAAGCGGTGACAAGTACATTGTTATAGGTACTATTGAGGCTTACAATAAATTTTGTGCATACTTTGGAAAAGATGCAATATTACCGATATATATAGAAGTCGATGATGGAATAAGGCTTATGAGAGCTATCAACAGGGAACAGAAGCAGGAAGTACCACAGTATGAGGAAATGTGCAGGCGTTTTCTTGCAGACAGTAAAGATTTCTCGGAGGAAAAGATTAAGGAAGCCGGAATTAATCAGAGATTTAGCAACGATGGAACAATAGAGGATTGTATAAGGGACATCAAAGAGGCAATTAAACAGCAGCTTTTATAAATGCAGTAAGAGTGAGTTGGCTTGAATTGTATTAATGATATTTATATGATACAATTACATGATGGTGGACACGAAAGAGAGTAAAGTTATGGATATAAAGATTAATGATATACAGACATCATCTTCAGTTCAGCAGGTGAAGAATACAGAGAGTACGGACAGTAGTTTTAAGTTTACTCTTATTAGTAATATAGAAGAAAAGGATCTTCAGGAAAAGCTTGGCAGTATGATGGAACAGATTACTGAGCAGGGTGAGAAGATTGCAAAGCATATGGATATTAAGGATATGCGAAAGTACAGGGAGCTTGTTAAGGGGTTTCTTAATGAGGTTGTTAACCGTTCCCATAAGTTCTCAAGAGAGAACTTTCTTGATAGACGAGGCAGACACAGAGTATATGGTATTGTTAAACTTGTGGATAAGAATCTTGATGAGCTGGCAGGAGAACTTGTTAAAGAAGAGAAAAATCATCTTGAGATTGTAGGAAGAATTGATGATATCAGGGGTTTATTGCTTGATATATCAGCATAAGATTGGAGTATATAATGAGCACATTTTCAGATATTTATGGATACGATACAATTAAAGAGCATTTACAGAACGCAATTAAATTAGATAAGGTATCACACGCTTACATTATCAATGGAGGGCTTGGTGCTGGAAAGAAGATGATTGCCAAGATATTTGCAAAAGCATTACAGTGTGAGGCAGAAGGCGATAATAAGCCTTGTAATAAATGTCATTCCTGTATACAGACAGAGTCAGGCAATCAGCCTGATATAATATGGGTACGACACGAGAAGCCTGCAAGTATAGGTGTAGATGATGTAAGAGATCAGATAATATCAGATATGCTTATTAAACCATACTCAAGCCGTTATAAGATATACATTATAGATGAGGCTGAGAAGCTTACAGTGCAGGCACAGAATGCACTTCTTAAGACTATAGAAGAGCCACCAGCGTATGGTATTGTTATATTTCTTACGACTAACGCAGACATTTTCTTACAGACTATTATATCAAGATGTGTGCTTCTTGATTTAAAGCCATTAAAGGAAAGCGTAGTTATGGATTATCTTAAGGATAACTATGACGTGTCAGAATATGAACGTAAGTTTGCGGCTGATTTTGCACAGGGTAAGATTGGACGTGCTAAGACTATTATAGAAAGTACGGAATTCGCACATTTAAAGAATGATGTTATGCACGTTATCAAGAATGTGAAGGATATGACGGCGGCAGACATAATGGCAGTTGTTAAAGATGTGACTAATTACAAGCTTACAATAGACGATTATCTTGATCTTATGGCTATGTGGTTCAGGGACGTGCTTATGTTTAAGAGTACTAATGATACGAATTATCTAATATTTAGTGATGAGATTTCGCTTATCAAATCGCAGGCTGAGGTTATGTCATACGAAGGAATTCAGGATATACTTAATTCTATAGATAAAGTAAAGGTAAGACTTAAGGCCAATGTTAATTTTGACTTATGCATAGAACTTCTTATTATGGCTATGAAAGAGGATATGTAGGCAGTTAGTGAATAATTGGCTGATGTTAGGAATTAATATTTGGCAGGATTGGAGATTAAAAATAGATGACTAAAGTTGTTGGTGTTAGATTCAGGCAGGTGGGCAAAATATATTTCTTTGCACCGGGACAGTATAATGTTGAGGTTGGTCAGCACGTTATTGTTGAAACAGCAAGAGGAATTGAGTATGGCCACGTTGTTCTTGGTGAAAGAGAGGTTGAGGATTCAGCAGTTGTACAGCCGCTTAAGGCTATTATCAGAATATCGACACCTGATGATGATGAAAGGGAAGCTAAGAACAGGGAAAAGGAAAAAGAAGCGTATAAGATATGTCTTGAGAAGATTAAGAAGCATAATCTTGAAATGAAGCTTATAAAGGTTGAGTATACATTTGACAATAATAAAGTATTGTTCTACTTTACAGCGGATGGAAGAATTGATTTCAGAGAGCTTGTAAAGGATCTGGCAGCAGTATTTAAGACAAGAATTGAACTTCGTCAGATTGGTGTAAGAGATGAAACTAAGATATTAGGCGGAATTGGTTCTTGTGGAAGACCATTGTGCTGTGCAACATATATGCCAGAGTTCATACCAGTGTCAATTAAGATGGCAAAGGAACAGAATTTATCGCTTAATCCATCAAAGATATCGGGTGTGTGTGGAAGACTTATGTGCTGTCTTAAGAATGAGCAGGAAACTTACGAGGAGCTTAACAGCAACCTTCCTAATGTGGGAGATTATGTTACTACACCTGAGAAGTTAAAGGGTGAGGTATCAAGCGTTAATGTGTTAAGACAGCTTGTTAAGGTAATTGTCACACTTGATGGAGATGAGAAAGAGATAAGAGAGTATCCTGTTGCTGAGCTTAGATTTAAGCCTAAGAGAAGAAACGACAGAATGAATATAGATGATAAAGAGTTAAAAGAACTCGAAGAGCTTGAGAAAAAGGAAGGAAAAGCCCATATTAATGATGACTGATGCTAAGATTAATGCAGGTATTAATGCCAATGAGAGAATTGATGACTTATGCAGGGATAATCTCAGACTAATCCAGAATACAGATGTGTTCTGTTTTGGAATGGATGCTGTGTTGTTGTCTACATTTGCGAAGGCCGGAAAGAACCAGAAGGTGCTTGATATGGGTACTGGAAATGGTGTAATACCAATTCTTATGCAGGCGAAAAATCCAGGCAGTATGTATACAGGCTTGGAAATTCAGGATATCAGTTATGACCTTGCTGTCAGAAATGTTGAACTTAATAGTCTGTCAGACAAGGTTAATATTGTAAAAGGTGATATTAAAGAAGCTTCACATATTTTAGGTGGGGCTTCTTTTAATGTGGTTACAAGCAATCCACCATATATGAATGAAAATCACGGAATTGTTAATCCTGAGAGTGCCAAGGCAATCGCAAGACACGAGCTTCTATGCAGTCTTGAGGACGTTGTAAGGGAAGCTTCAAAGTGCCTTAAGGTTAAGGGACATATGTATATGGTTCACAGACCATCAAGACTTGTAGATATATTTACTTCTATGAAGAATAACCACCTTGAGCCAAAGCGTATAAGGCTTGTGTATCCGCATATAGATAAGCCAGCTAATATGGTACTTATAGAGGCGGTAAAGGGCGGACGTTCACAGCTTATAGTGGAAGAACCACTTATTGTATACAATAGCGATGGAAGTTACACGGAAGAACTTTTAAAAATGTACAATTAGTATGAATTTAAGAGAGGAGCAGTATGGAAGATAATATTACAGATATTGATTATGATAGTGTGCAGGCACTTGAAGAATTTAATGGCTCTCATAATAATAGCGGAGTTGGGCAGTTATATTTGTGTGCAACTCCGATTGGTAATCTTGAGGATATTACGTTCAGGGTGTTAAGGATATTAAAGGAAGTTGATATTATTGCGGCGGAGGATACGAGAAACAGCATAAAGCTGCTTAATCATTTTGAGATTAATACGCCGATGACAAGCTATCATGAATATAACAAGTATGATAAGGCAAAGGTGCTTGTTGAGAAGATGCTTAAAGGAATGTCAGTCGCTGTAATAACTGATGCTGGAACACCTGGAATATCTGACCCGGGAGAGGAGCTTGTAAGGCAGGCACTTGCATCAGGAATTAAGGTATCATCAGTTCCTGGTGCGGCAGCGTGTATAACGGCACTTACAATGTCGGGACAGGCAACAAGACGTTTTGCATTTGAAGCATTTCTTCCGGCGGACAAGAATGAGCGTAAAGACATATTAAAAGAGCTTGAAGATGAAACAAGAACAATGATTATATACGAAGCTCCACACAGGCTTTTAAAGACACTTAAAGAGCTTTCTGAGGTGTTAGGAGGAAGCAGGGCAGTTACTATATGCAAGGAACTTACCAAACGCTATGAGAATAGTATGGTTACAACGCTTGCAGAGGCGTGCAGTTATTATGAGAATAACCAGCCAAGGGGCGAGTATGTTCTTGTAATTGCTGGAAAAGACAGAAATGAGCTTAAAGAGGAAGCACAGGCACAGTGGCTTACTATGTCTGAGCAGGAACACGTTGATATGTATATAGCACAGGGACTTGATAAAAAAGAGGCTATGAAGGCAGCAGCCAGGGACAGGGGCGTATCTAAGAGGGATATATATAATAAGCTTCTGGGAAATTAGTTCTTAAAAGAAAAAATGTTACACAAATGTTAAAAACTTATATAAAAGAGTGATTAAAAGAGAGTCTTAGCTAAAATAAATTTAAGAGTAAATTTTAAAATTATAGGTGGAGTGGTACAAATCCCCTTCTTTGTCAGATAATATTTCTGGTAAGGAAGGGGATTTCTTATCTTCTAATCTTCTATTGTATGTTCATTGATAATTGCCTTAATGGCCTTATAAAGGTAAGGCTTGAGCCTGTCAATATCAGCTGGTTCTTTGTAAAGGATTGAGCTGTAGCATGTTGAGCTTATAAGCTCGACAATCATAAACAGCATAATCTCGGGCTCGTTGAGGTTAAGACCAGAGTCTTCAAGCATTTCATAGTAGATATCTTTAAAATTAATGTCGTCATCAGCGACATTGGTTGTAAGAGCCTCTTTAAATATTCCCCATGACAGGTTCTTTGATATAAATGTAAGAAGTGTCTGGTTGGTGTTAAGCACATTAATTATGTGGTCAGCAATAAATATAATCTCCTCGGTAAATGTAATTGTAAACGAATGGTCATTAATCTGCTGTTCTTTTATATGAAGTTCTAATGCATTCACTGCATTTTTAAAGAGCTTGCTTGCCTCGTGAGAAACGAGCTTATTTCTTATATCATATTTATCTTTGAAATACAGATAAAAAGTGCCCTTGGCAATTCCAGCTTTCTGTGAAATCTCGGCAATTGATGTCTTGGAAACACCCTGCGTTGTAAAGAGCTTAAAAGCTGTATCTAAGAGGGAAGTCCTTTTCTGTTGTTTGTTGTTCTCAAGTTTTCCCATAAAATCTCCAATCTAATGCAGGCATAATATTAGTTGTTCTGTCAATTAATATTCTACCATGTTGAAAATAAAAAATCTATAAAAAAATGACTTTTAGTCATTTTGAGTATTGACTATCGGTCATTTTGTGCTAGAATAACACTTGCAAAGAAAATGACCAAAAGTCATATTTGAGAGATCACGGTCATATGTATTGAATTGATAATAAATGTAATTAATTAAGAGAGTTATTAATTATTGAGAGGTTATCAGTCCAATCAAAGTAAAATTACGTCGCAGACGTAGAAATGAGGCGAGTTATGGAAAAGTTTGGAAAAGTAATTGTTAAACTCAGAATTCCAATTCTTATTCTGAGTTTCCTGCTTCTTATTCCATCTGCAATCGGATACTTTAATACAAGAGTTAATTACGATATTCTGTATTATCTTCCGAATGAGATAGAGACTATGCAGGGTCAGGACATTCTTATGGATGACTTCAATAAGGGTGCATACGCGATGGTCGTTGTCCAGAATATGGATACGAAGTCTACTGACAGACTTATTAAGAAGGTAGAGAATGTAGACCACGTTGCACAGGTTATTTCTTACACAGGAATAGTTGGTGAAGATGTTCCATCTGAGATTGTTCCATCAAAATTCAGAAAGTATTTCGAGAATGACAGCACAGATACAACTTTATTTGCAATATTCTTCGATAATACAACTTCAAGTGATGATACTATGAATGCTATCATACAGATAAGAGAGCAGACAGAGGGTCAGGCCTTTATAAGTGGTATGTCAGCAGTAGTTACGGATACTAAGAATCTTTCGGAGAAAGAGACACCACTTTATGTACTTATAGCAGTAGTTCTTGTATGTATCGTGCTTGCTATATTTATGGATTCATTTCTTGTACCAGTATTCTTTATGATAAGTATAGGAATGGCAATTGTATACAACCTGGGTTCTAACATTTTATTAGGTGAGGTTTCATATATAACTAAAGCTCTTGCGGCTGTACTTCAGTTAGGTGTTACACTGGATTATTCAATCTTCTTATGGCACAGCTACAAGGAAATGAAGGAAATATATCCGGATGACCACAAGGAAGCGATGGCAGTTGCCATTAGTAATACACTTACATCCGTAGTTGGTTCTTCTATAACAACAGTTGCAGGTTTCATTGCACTTTGCTTTATGAGCTTCACACTTGGTCTTGACCTTGGTATCGTTATGGCAAAGGGTGTTGTATTCGGTGTTATCGGTTGTGTAACAATCCTTCCATCATTGATACTTACATTTGACAGGGCATTAGAGAAGACAATGCATCGTGAGATTATGCCAAACTTCGATAAGCTTGCTACATTTATAGTAAACCACTCATGGATATTTGTAATTGTCTTTGTTGTATTATTAGGACCTGCTATATATGGACAGAATCATACATCAGTATATTATGATTTGTCTGATACACTTCCAGATGACCTTGCCTGCTCACAGGCTAATAAGAAGCTGGAAGAAAACTTTGATATGAATTCAATCTATATGATACTTGCTGACTCTAGTATGTCTACAGATACAGCTAACGAAATGCTTGATAAGTTAGGTGATGTAGACGGTGTACAGTTCGCACTCGGACTTGACACAGCACTTAAGTCTGGTATTCCACAGGAATTCTTACCGGCTAAGACAGTATCAGAGCTTAAGGGTGAAGATTATCAGATAATGATGATTGCTACAGATTACAAAATAGCATCAGATGAAATTAACAATCAGATTAGTAAGGTGAATGATATTGTAAAGTCTTACGATTCTAAGGCAATGGTAGTTGGTGAAGCTCCTTGTACCAAGGATCTTATCACTATAACAGATAAGGACTTTAAGACAGTCAGTGCGGTATCGATAGTAGCTATATTTGTTATTATCCTGTTCGTACTTAAATCAATATCGCTTCCAATTATACTTGTTTCAGCAATCGAATTTGCTATATTTGTTAATATGGGTATTCCATATTTTACGCATACACAGATACCATTTATTGCATCAGTAGTTATCGGTACTATCCAGCTTGGTGCAACAGTCGATTATGCTATTCTTATGACAACAAGATATAAGAAGGAAAGAAGCCAGGGATACGCTAAGAAGGAAGCAATTCAGATAGCTCTTTCAACATCAATACCATCAATTATTGTTAGTGCACTTGGTTTCTTTGCCGCAACATTTGGTGTTGGATGTATAGCTTCAGTTGATATGATTGGTTCGCTTTGTACACTTATGGCACGTGGTGCAATTATAAGTATGTTCGTAGTTATCTTCATACTTCCATCATTGTTTGTATTATGTGATAAGCTCATTATCAATACAAGTATAGGATTTAAGCCTAAGAAGAATCAGGATATGTAATCAGAAAGATGTATGAACGGGTCAAAGGTGTATATGCCGTAACAGATATAAGAATATATCAGGAAGTAAGAAAATGGAGGAATAGTTATGGTTAAGAAGACTTTATTTAAATATAGTTCAGTATTATTAAGTGTTGTTCTTATTGCTTCAACACTTACAGGCTGTGGCACTAGCACAGCATATAATCAGACAGGCAGTGAGGTTGCAATAAGCAGTGAGGCTGCTTCTAATACAGAGAATATTATAACAAATGCTATTAAGAACGAGCTTTCAATATCAAATACAAGTACATTAAAGACAAATACAAGAGACGAGATGGTATATGTATTTGATAAGGCAGACGGAACTCAGGATCACGTTCTTGTAACAGAAAAGGTTACTGATTCTAAGGGCGAAACAACAACTAACCAGAGCACATCTGATAAGACTGCTCCTGTTTCAATAAAGGTTACTTACAAGTTAAATGGTGTTGAAACTAAGCCAGAAGATATGATTGGCAAGAGTGGTAAGGTTACTATCAGATATGACTATACTAACAATGAGAAGAAGAATATAACAGTTAATGGAAAGTCACAGACAGCTTATGTTCCATTTACTATGATTACAGGAACACTTCTTCCAACAGATAAGTTCAGTAATGTAGAAGTTACTAACGGCAAGGTAAGCAAGGTTGGCGATAATATCATTGCACTTGGTATGGCTATGCCAGGCTTAAAGGATACTTTAAACCTTAAGTTTGATGGTGAAAGCCTTGATATGGATATTCCAGAATACTTTGAAATATCAGCAGATGTAGAGGATTTCGAGCTTGATATGTCTATGTCAGTTGCTACAACAAGCACACTTAATGATATAGATACAGATGATTTCTCACTTGCTAAGCTTGAAGATAAGATGAATGAGCTTCAGTCAGCAGCTGACCAGCTTACAGATGGAACAGTTACTCTCCAGAATGGTACACAGACACTTTCTGACAGTATTCCAGCACTTACAGATGGCGTGAACCAGTTAAATGATGGTGCAAGCCAGCTTAAAGATGGTATCTATGCTTATACAGATGGTGCTACAGCTCTGGCAGCAGGTGCAGGACAGCTTAAGGATGGTATCAGTGCATACACAGCAGGAGCTAACCAGCTTGGTGCAGGTGCAGGACAGTTACAGTCAGGTTTAAAGACTTATACTGATGGTGTAGGAGCACTTAATGCAGGTTCAGGCACATTACAGAGTGGTCTTTCAACATATACAGGCGGTGTTGCCAGTGCGGCAGCAGGTGCAGTTTCATTACAGACAGGTTTAAAGGCTTATACAGATGGTGTTGCTAGTGCAGAGGCAGGAGCTTCACAATTAAATGAAGGAATAAAGAGCATTAAGACAGCACTTATTGGAAATGTTGTTAAGGAACTTGCAGCTAATTCAACAGCTTATAAGATGAATTCTGTAGCAGACTCAACAGGAAAGACTGTTATGGAGCAGGCAGCTGATTTACAGAAATTAGGAACAGCATTAGGCCTTAGTGATGTAACTATAGCAACAGACCTTAGTAATCTGGGCAAGAAGAGCAGTAGTGAGGCAGCAACAGATATATCGACTTATTTTGTAAAGTATCTTACAGCTTATACAACTAATATAATAACAGAGACATATACAGAAGCTGTGACAAGCGGTAAGCCATATACTCCACAGGTATCACAGGCTGGTTCAAAGGATTATGTATATGCTAACCAGTTAGGACTTCTTATTAAGGCTGCTGGTAATATAGGTGCTTCAAGTGCATTAGATGCAGTTGTTAGCAATCTTAGCAATAATGAAACTATTAATGCAGCATTAAAGCAGCTTACAGATGGAAGCCAGTCATTAACAGACGGACTTGGTGAACTTGTTAAGAATAACGATACACTTAACGCAGGTGCATCACAGCTTAATGCAGGACTTGCACAGCTTAGTGGTAACAATGATACACTTAATGGTGGTATAGCACAGATAAGTGCAGGACTTGCACAGCTTAGCGATAACAATGATACACTTAATGGTGGTATAGCACAGATAAGCGCAGGACTTGCACAGCTTAACGACAATAATGATACACTTAACGGTGGTATTGAACAGATTGCAGGCGGTTTCAGCACACTTAATTCTAACAACGAAGCTTTAAGAAGTGGTTCTACACAGCTTGCTGATGGAACATCAACACTTAAGTCATCTTCTGTAACTTTAGCAGATGGTGTAACACAGCTTAATGATGGTGCTATAACACTTAAAGATGGTATGGCAGAATTCAATGAGACAGGTATTAAAGCTATTACAAGTCTTGTTGGTGATGATGCTGATACAGCAGTAGATACAATCAAGGAAGTAATCAGGCTTGGTCAGAATTACAACACATTCCTTGGTAAATCAGATGGTAAGGACAATTCAGTAACATTTATATATAAGACAGCTGAATTAACTAAATAAGCTTACTTTTCCAAAACTCTCATATATAAATTATGCCGGCCAGGTCGGCGGAAAGATTAATAATCTTTCAAAAAATCCCCACAGAAGTTCATATCTGTGGGGATTTTACTATGCAGTCAGTGTGTTATAGGTTACGCTGTTAGACAGCATAGCTATATGTTAATATAATTACATAGACATTATAAATGCTATGATATGCTTTTAAAATAATCTTCAAGCCTTGTAAATGTCTTAATAAGTACAGCTGCTTCATCTTCGCTTAAATCGTCAGTAATATGTTTAATCATATCCTGATGAAATTTCATATGGTGAGTGTATGCCGCATTACCCTTTGGTGTGAGGGAAGCATATACGACACGGCGGTCTTCTTCACTTCTTGTCCTTATTACATATCCCTTTTTAACAAGTCCGTTAATGCCGACTGTAAGAGTTCCCATAGTCACGCCTAAGGCCTTGGATATTGTTCCCATAGTGCGTGGCTCTTTAATTCCGATAGCTTCAATTATGTGCATATCAGTAACTGTGATGTCAGAAAATTCATCTGTAATTAAAGCCTTTTCTTCAATGTTCATTATATCATTGAATAAAGTTACTAAAATAGAGTTCAATGATTCGTAAATGTCCATAGGTATTACTTTCCTCGCTTCAAAATATTTTTAATTATACAATGAAATGGTGTGTTAATGCAACAAAATACTGCGGTATTTATGAGTTAATGCGTTAAATACAATTTGCAATTTTATAGGATAAGTAGTATCATTAAATGGAGTATTATTTTGACAATATAGAGCAATAAAAGTACAGATTATTGCCATAAAATATTACTTAATATCAGGTTTAAAGTTTAATGATAGATGGAGGCACGTATGAAGTTCATAGCAATTGGCGAATTGATGTTAAGATTGTCACCACCTAACTATGAGAAGATAGTTACAACCCACAATTTCATAGTTAACTATGGTGGAGCAGAAGCCAACGTAGCAGTTTCACTCGCTAACCTTGGTGTAGATTCAACATTTTTTACAGTATTACCTAACACAGACCTTGGTAAGTCTTGTATCAACTACCTTAAGGCTAATGATGTACACACTAAGCACATTATCAAGTCTGACGGAAGAATGGGACTTTATTACCTTGAAGAAGGTGTTTCAGTAAGACCTTCACAGGTAATATATGATAGAGGAAGCTCAGCATTTGCTGAATATGATTATAAGGATGTAGATTTTGAGAACATCTTAAAGGATTATGACTGGTTACATTTAAGTGGCATCACACCAGCTCTTTCATATAACTGCCGTCGTCTTATAGATAAGGCTATCAAGGCAGCTAAGAAGCTTGGACTTACGGTAAGCTTTGATCCTAATTTCAGAAGTACATTATGGTCTTTTGAAACAGCAAGGGATGTACTCAGCAGATATCTTCCATATGTAGATGTACTTATAGGTATTGAGCCTATCCATGTATACAATGCAGATGGTACAGATGTTAAGGACGGCCTTACTATGGATCCATCATTTGAGGATATGGACAGAGTATTCAAGGCTATTGATGAGCAGTACCATATGAAAGCAATTGCAAGAACAGTACGTTATGTTCATTCAGGAAGTAATAACTCTCTTAAGGCTTTCTACTATGCTGACGGAAAGACTTACGAAAGCAAGACACTCAATTTTGAGATTGTTGACCGTGTTGGTGGTGGAGATGCATTCTCTTCTGGTCTTATCTATGCTCTTATGCAGAATGACTGGAAGCACGAAGATATCGTCAATTTCGCAGTAGCTTCTTCAGTAATGAAGCACGCTATCCGCGGCGATACTAACATCACAAGCGTTGACCAGATTAAGCGACTTATGAATAATGCTTCATTTGATGTGCAGAGATAATAAGCGTAGGTCATACAGAAGGAAGGTCTAAGGAAAATCAGTACTTGAATAATGATTTTCCCTAGACCTTCTTCATATGAGATTAATAACAGATAGATTATGGTTAATATACCGGAGGATATATGAAAAAAATAAAAGAACTTATGCCGGAGGCATATGATTTTAATGGAAAGCTTTCATTAAAACAGGCGATACCACTTGGACTTCAGCACGTTATGGCGATGTTTGTAGGAAATCTTACACCGTTGCTTATTATTACAGGAGCCTGTGGTATTGGAGCAGGAAGTGAGTATGCATCTATTCAGGTTGCACTTTTACAGAATGCTATGATTATAGCTGGTATTGTAACACTTATACAGTTGTTTTCAATTGGACCTGTTGGAGGCAAGGTGCCTATTATTATGGGTACAAGCTCTGGATTTATCGGAGTATTCAGCAGTATAACAAAGGTTATGGGAGGCGGAGTATTAGCCTATGGTGCAATTATGGGAGCATCCATTATAGGTGGTCTTTTTGAAACTGTGCTTGGTGCATTTATTAAGCCTTTAAGAAGATTTTTCCCATCAGTTGTAACAGGAACTGTTGTGCTTTCTATTGGACTGTCACTTATTTCTGTTGGTATCAATTCATTCGGTGGTGGAAACGGGGCTAAAGACTTTGGCTCATTAGAGAATCTGTTTCTGGCGTTTGTTGTGCTTATTGTTATATTATTCGTTAAGCACTGGACAAAGGGATATCTTAGTTCATCATCTATACTGATTGGAATTATAGTTGGTTATATTGTAGCAGCTATTATGGGCTGTGTGCTTCCACATACAGCAGTTAATGCTGAGGGAGTTGAATATACTAAGTCATGGGTACTTAACTGGAATAAGGTTGCAGAAGCTAAGTGGATTGCGATTCCTAAGTTCATGCCAGTTAAGCCAGTGTTTGACTTAAGAGCAATACTTCCTGTGCTTGTTATGTTTGTTGTAACAGCAGTAGAAACTGTTGGAGATATATCAGGTGTTATGGTCGGTGGAGTAGGAAGAGAAGCGACAGATAAAGAACTTTCAGGCGGAGTTATGTGTGATGGTTTAGGTTCATCGCTTGCAGCACTTTTCGGTGTGCTTCCTAATACATCATTCAGCCAGAATGTTGGCCTTGTTGCAATGACTAAGGTTGTTAACAGAATTGCACTTGCATCTGGTGCTGTATTCCTTATATTATGTGGTCTTATTCCTAAGCTTGGAGCATTAATATCAATCATGCCACAGTCAGTACTTGGTGGTGCGGCAGTTATGATGTTCTCATCAATTATTGTAAGTGGTATCCAGCTTATCACTAAGGAGCCGCTTGATGCAAGAAGGCTTTCTATTGTATCGGTTGCACTTGGTGTAGGCTATGGTATGGGTGTAAGCCCTGCAATCCTTGCACATACACCACAGGCAGTACAGCTTATGTTTGGTGAGTCTGGTATTGTTCCAGCAGCATTTGTAGCAATATTACTTAACATAATTCTTCCTAAGGATAAAGCTGAGGAAACGGTTAAAGAAGTTGTTTCAGAAGAAGCAGCAACAATAAAGGAAAAGGCTGTAACTAAATAAGGTACAGCAATTAGCGAAGATACCGGGAAAGACGAATAAGGTCATCAGGAGTATCAATATCATATAATTCATATTCATCCTGTGCAGGAACTAAAACAACCTGTGCAGGATGTTTTTTTGCAATAAAGCCGCCACCCTTGCCCTGTGGAAGATTCATCAGTTCATCATAATATCTGGCTGGGAATATTACAGGAGAACCAGGAGTTCCATTAAAAGCAAGACGGCATATCTTACTATTATTATTGAAATAATTATTATTGGCATTGCTGGATTTATCTGTGCTGTTACAAGCAAAATAACTGCTGTTGTAGTAAATAAATAAAAGGCACAGCAGCTGAAGGCTTGTCTTAGTGATAAGCGGCTGGTCTGATGGAAGAAATAATATCCCTTGGGTGCAGCAGCTTTTGTGTCTGTTAGTTTCCTTTAGAATACGTGAAACACCAAGACGTACCATATCATTTCTGTAAGGCATACTGTGTTTTATGCAATGTATATGTTCCTGTTCACATATCTGTACAAGCTCATCATGCCGGGTTACAGCAAGAGTTTCATAAAAGTCTGCGAAACGACTTATATTTATTGTATTTTCAAAGAGAGTGTTGTTGTTGAAGGAGGCTAAAAGCTTATTTGTACCGAATCTTTTTGACATACCGGATGCCATAATAATGCACGAAATAGAGCTGAAGGTATTATCAATATCGATTAAAAGTACATCAGATCTGCTTTTAATACTGTCAAGAAATTCCGTGGATTGTTTTCTGATGACAGATAATACGCGTGAGTTATCAAGAAGACTTTTAATGCTCTCCTGAAAAGGTATACAGGAGCTTTCCAGATAACCAAGCTCGTCAATAACAAATACACTATCAGCAGAGGTCATAAGATGCTTCTTAATGGCAGGGCAGGCGCAGTTAATAAAGCCATCCTCTACGGAGGTCATGTTGTTGCCTTTTTTAGGGGAAACAGGAGTGAGTGTGCGTGGTCTGCCAATCACATATTCTTTTCCATCATCTATAAGATTGGATTTAATAACAACTTCTGGTGTGTCTGTTCTGCGGCTTATCAGATAATTGAAATTGAAAAAATCAGACATATCCATAGTTTCTTCAAGCTGGTTTAAAATGTTGTTTAACAGATATGATTTGCCACTTCCCCGGTCTCCCGTAATAAAAAGATGTTTTTTATCTGACATCTTAAAAAATGTAATTACAGCCAAAGCATCTAAATAACAATTATCCATAGAATAAATAAGTCACCTCGTTTCACTAAATGATTTTATAACGTATGTGTGTCTGGTGAGAATAGACATTTATACGCAGTATAGGTATAGGTCTATAATGCCACAACTACGCGGTGGGTTTTATGGTTAATGTCAGTACATTCAATGACATTAATATTATCATATATAAGAGACATCTTTTCATTAATAATATCAAGAGAGTCTGTATGTGTATTAATGGTGCTAAGGATTGTCCCAGACTTCATAAGAAGTATATTATCGCAGTATTCTAAAGCAAGCTCAGGGCTGTGAATACACATTAGGGCGCATCTGCCATCGGATACAATACTTCTTATGTGCTGCATAAGAAGATGACGGTTAGAAAAATCAAGTGCACTATCCGGTTCATCGAGAAGAAGCAGTGGGGAAGCCTCTATTATGGTGCGTGCCAGAATACATAACTGCTTCTGCCCTTCGCTTAAAGCTAAGAAGTCTGATTCGTATAAACCCTTAAGTCCAACCATATCAATAGCTTTATCCACACGCCTGAGCATATCTGTGGTGTAGCCTCCAAGTATGTGCATATGAGGATTGAAGCCAAGCAGACATACATCCCTGACGGTCATGCTTATAGTAAGATTGTTTCTTTGGGGAATGTAGCTTATGAGCTGTGCCTTTTTTTTAACAGAGAGGTTTTCAAGTAAGTGTTCATTAAGCTGACATTTTCCGTTGTGTTTTATAAGTCCCATGATGGCCTTAATAAGAGAGGTTTTACCACAGCCGTTATTGCCAATAACAGCATTAAGCTGTCCAGGCATAAGGTCAAAGCTTACGTTATCAACCGCACAGGTGCTGCCGTAATATACTGATATTCCGTCTGCGGAAAATGTATTATTGAATAAATCGGACATCATAACGCCTCCTTTTTATTAGCTCTGATAAGCAGAATGATAAGCAGTGGAGCACCAAGAAGTGAGGTAAATATACTGACTGGCAGCTCTGATGGGGATACACTTCTTGCCAGTATATCAGCAAGTGTCAGTAAAATAGCTCCTGTGAAGCCACTTGTTATGTATGTAAATATGTCATTACGCTTTGTAAGAAGTCTGGCAATATGAGGTGCGATAAGTCCGATAAAGCTTATAAGCCCCGTAACACATATTATTGATGATACTACTAATGTAGCAAGCATTAATATGATAAAACGCAGACTTGTTACATGTACACCTAGTGATACAGCTTCCTCTTCACTTGTAGAGAGAATGAGAATCTGTCTGTATAACAAAGCCATTATAATAAAGCCGGTAAGTGTCGTGAGAAATGGAATAGCAAGGCTGTCTCTTGAAATACCATTAAGGCTTCCCATAATCCAGTATTCGATTGAAGCAAGTTGTTTTTCAGGATCTGCAGCAAGCTTTAGAAACATAAGTATAGTCTGTGCCACAGAATGAATAGCTATACCGGCAAGCACGATAGTATAACTGTTTCTGCCAGGGACAAGATAAGCCGTAAGCAGAGTTATTATGAGTGCTGTAACAGCTCCGATAAAAGCAGATATGGAGATGACTGGAACAGAAGCAGAAACTGCGACTATTGCAAGAGCAGCACCGGCACTTGCACCGGAGGAAACGCCAACGATATCGGGAGATGCCAGAGGGTTTTTAAATATAAGCTGATATATATAACCTGATATTGAAAGCCCAAAACCACCTATAACACCCATAAGGGCGCGGGGAAGCCTGAGCCTTTTAAAGACCATAATAGACATAGTATCACCAGACAGTAAGCTCTTTAATGTGAGTGGATACTGTCCGGTAATGACAGACCATACAAGTACTACTATAAGAAGCAGTACCTGTATGACTGATAAAAGTATAATTTTGTTCCGGTAATTAGAAGTATTTTTGAACATAAATCATCCTTATTTAGCAGGTGTGAATCCATAAAAGCTTTCATAGAATTTAGTTACACATTCTTCATAGAAATCCTTAGTAACCTTTTCTGGATGAAGAACAGAGGCAATATATATGCTTCCTAAGAAGCTTGCTGGTACAGGTGAATCCCAGGCTTCTATATCACCAGGAAGCTTTACAACCTTTTTATTCTTAACAGCATTGCAGTTTGCAAGATTAGCATCATTTAAAACGTCATCTATTGAGTAGGTTGCATCAGCAGCTATTATAATATAATCAGGGTTCCAGGCAAGAAGCTGTTCATATG
This sequence comes from Lachnospira rogosae (ex Hitch et al. 2025), assembly GCF_040096455.1. Lineage (NCBI taxonomy): Bacteria > Bacillati > Bacillota > Clostridia > Lachnospirales > Lachnospiraceae > Lachnospira > Lachnospira rogosae (ex Hitch et al. 2025). The sequence continues at coordinate 19,542 of NZ_JBBMER010000010.1, forward strand.
AAACATTTGCCCAGTAAGTATCTGTGAGCTCAGAGGCTGCATTCTTTCCGCCTGCATTGGTAAGTAATGTGTTCTGATACATCTTGCTTCCTGCTGTTGAAAGAACAGAGCTGTTACCTGCAAGATATACTAAAGGAGTGTTCTCACCTGCAAGCTTAGCTTTATTATCAGCTAAAAATGTATCGATAGAATTGTTAAGTGCATCAGAGCGTCCGATTGTGTTAGTTATTTTACCAACAAGTGTTATACATTCCTTAAGGAGCGTTGCATCCTCAGGATTAACAACAACAGCCTTGATACCAAGACCTTCAAGTGTATCTGCAGCTTTTTTTAACTTCATAGGAAGGAATACAACATCAGGTGCTGCTGCAACACAGGCTTCTGTGTTGAATTCCTTAGCTGTTCCCATATTAGGGAGACTTACGATGGATGGAGCTGCAAGCTTATAGATGTTTCGTGTATTAGCCTTAGCTTCGATTCCCACAAGCTTATCCTTTAATCCAAGTGCAAGGAGAAGACTTGTAGAGATATAGTAAGATGAAGCAATCTTTTCAGGTGCTTTTTCAAAAGTTACTGTTCGTCCTGCCTGGTCGGTAACAGTAAGAGGGTAGCTTGTGCTTACCTCGTTGAATTGTGACATGACATCAAAGGCTGATGTTGAAGCAGCCTGTGTAGTACTGTCGTTTGCAGCAGAACTGCCACATGCTACAGTTGATATAAGCATGAGCACTGCAAGGACTAAAGCAGTTAATCTTTTAAAATTCTTCATATTTATCCTCATTTCTACTTTATTTTTACACATTTTTTATGTTGGCCAGAATATATCTGACAGCAACAGTTAAAAGAAGTGCGCGAATGAATTTTATCAGATTGACAAGGCTTTTACAAGTCAGTATAGTTATATTATGATGATACCAGGGGCAAAAGGTCTAAACCCACATGAGCTTGCTCATAGGTGGGTGAAAGACTTTGGGACCCGCCCCGATATGAGCATAAAAGTGGGATGGTAATCCCACGATATGCGAATATTGGGGAGAATTGTGGGAGTGCGTAGCACGGAACAATTCGTAGGTATCAAAGTCGGGGGCTTTTGACCCCGACATCATTATGATGTAATTAAGAAGCGGTCAGAAAAGAGGTTAAATGTTGTTTGAGCTGCACAGCAGGACTTTTATTTCTGGCATAAGTATGATCAAAATGAGGAGTTTTTATGCTTAATATACAGAATTATAAGAAAGTAGAAAGTATTGAAGAGGCCTACGAGCTTAACCAGAAGAAGGCTAACAGAATTGTCGGCGGCATGATGTGGATGCGTATGGGTGATAACAGAATCAATACCGCGATTGACATGTCAGGACTGGGACTTGATAAGATTGAAGAGGCAGATGAAGAATTTAAGATTGGATGCATGACATCACTAAGACAGTTGGAAAACCATAAGGGGTTTAATGAGTATACGAATGGCTGCGCTAAGGAAGCACTAAGGCATATTGTTGGCGTGCAGTTTAGAAATCTTGCAACAGTTGGTGGAAGCATATATGGAAGATATGGATTTTCTGATGTTCTTACATTATTAATTGGACTTGATTCATACGTTGAATTATATAAGGGTGGAATAGTTTCCCTAAAGGAGTATGCGGCAAAAAGCTATGACAGGGATATTATTGTAAGCATTATAGTTAAGAAAAAGCCAGTCAAGATGTTTTATGAGGCAGTAAGAATAACAGAAACAGACCTTCCGGTTCTTACCTGTGCTGGCGTGGGCTTTAGCGGTTCGGGTGAATATAATATATGCATAGGTGCAAGACCGGGAAGAGCTGTTGTTGTAGAAGATAAGGAAGGTATTCTTAAGGGCGTAGTAAATGATGAGACTATAGAGAGCTTCGCCAGATATGTAAGGGAAAATGTTTCTACAGAGAGTAATATGCGTGGAAGTGCTGAATACAGAAGCCATCTGGCACAAGAGCTTACCAAGAGAGCATTAAGGGCTGTAAATTATTAATAATTAGTTATTGATTATTAATAGCTGATGTATTATTTATATATAAATGTTAATATATAGATTTGTTTATATATCGATTTATTAGTGTATGGATTGGAGAATATATGTTAGTAGATATTAAGTTAAATGGAAAGTCGGTCAAAGCAGATGTGGCCTGCGATATGACTCTTTATGATTTCGTGAGGGAGCATGGCTGTTATAGTGTAAAATGTGGCTGTGAGACTTCTAACTGCGGACTGTGTACGGTATTTCTTAACGATAAACCAGTGCTTTCATGTTCGGTTCTTGCTGTAAGAGCAGATAAATGCAGCGTTACAACGCTTGAAGGTTTACAGGAGGAGGCCGCAGAATTCGTTACATTTATAGCTGACCAGGGGGCAGAGCAGTGTGGCTTCTGTAATCCGGGCTTTGTTATGAATGCTATTGCACTCTTTAGGGAGAATCCTTATCCTGATGAAGATGAGATAAAGGAGTTTCTTTCAGGAAATCTGTGCAGATGTTCAGGGTATGAAGGCCAGTTAAGAGGAATTCTGGATTACCTCAGGGTAAAAAAGGCTAAGGAAGCCAGTGTGGAAAATAAAGAAAATATAGCAGAGGAGGTGAAGTAATGAAGTCGGTTAATAAAGCGGTAAGAAAAAAGGATGCAATGGAGCTGCTTCTTGGAAAGCCAGTATATACAGATGATATTGCACCAAAGGATTGTCTTGTTGTAAAGCTTCTGCGTTCACCATATGCCAACGCATATGTTAAGAGCATTAATACAGATATTGCAATGAAGGTACCCGGAATAGAGGCAATATATACATATAAGGATGTTGACCAGAATATGAAGCGTTTTACCTGTGCCGGTCAGACGTATCCTGAGCCAAGTCCTTATGACAGGCTTATTCTTGATAAACATGTAAGATTCATAGGTGATCCGGTTGCGATTGTTGCGGGAGTGGATGAGCGCTGTGTTGATAAGGCAATGAAGCTTATTAAGGCAGAGTATGAGGTACTTGAGCCAGTGCTTGACTTTACAAAGGCAAAGGATAATGAGATACTTGTTCATCCGGAGGATAACTGGGAAGCAATGTGTCCTGTCGGAGCTGATAATAAAAGAAATCTATGTGCACATGATGAGTGCAGTAATGGTGATATAGATAGGGTGCTTGAGAGCTGTGATATTGTAATTGACAGGACATATCATACAAAGGCATGCCAGCAGAGTATGATGGAGACCTTCAGGACATTCTGTACAATCGATACTTATGGAAGACTTCATGTTGTAAGCTCTACACAGATAGTATTTCATTGCAGAAGAATCATATCACACGCACTTGGAATATCTCCATCAAAGATACGTGTTACAAAGCCTAGAATAGGTGGTGGTTTTGGCGCAAAGCAGACCTCAGTTTCAGAAATATATCCGGCATTTGTTACATGGAAGACTAAGAAGCCAGCTATGATTATATTCTCAAGGGAAGAATCATTGTCAGCTTCATCTCCAAGACACGAGATGCAGATGCATGTAAGGCTTGGTGCAACTAAGGATGGTATCGTAAAAGGAATAGATTTATATACTCTGTCTAACACAGGAGCTTATGGGGAGCATGGACCAACGACAGTAGGTCTTTCAGGACACAAGTCAATACCGTTATATGGAAAGGCAGAGGCATTCCGTTTTGTAAGTGATGTTGTATACACGAATGTTATGTCAGCAGGAGCGTACAGAGGTTATGGTGCCACACAGGGGCTTTTTGCCGTTGAATCTGCTGTAAATGAGCTTGCTGATAAGCTGCATATGGATCCTTTTGAAATAAGATTTAAAAACATAGTTAAGGAGGGCGATGTAATGCCTGCTTACTATGGTCAGGTAAATACAAGCTGTGCGCTTGACAGATGCTTAGCAAAGGTTAAAGAGATGATTAAATGGGATGAGAAGTATCCTATGAGAAAGATATCTGATACGAAGGCACGTTTTGTCGGAATGGGTATGGCTATGCAGGGCTCTGGTATATCAGGTGTGGATGTGGGAAGTGCCACACTTAAGCTTAATGATGAGGGTGTGTATACAATGAATATCGGTGCTGCTGATATGGGAACAGGCTGTGATACAATACTTGCACAGATTGCTGCGGAGGTGCTTGAGTGCAGTACTGATGACATAAGTGTATTCGGTGCTGATACTGATATATCACCTTATGATTCAGGATCATATGCATCAAGTACAACATATGTTACCGGAAAGGCTGTTGAGAACTGTGCCTTAGAGCTAAGAAACAGAATCGAAAGTCTTGGAGCAAAGCTTATAGGCTGTGATAAGAGTGAGGTTACATTTGACGGAAGCTGTGTAAGCTGTGAGGCTGGAGAGCACAAGGGTGCATCAGTAAGTCTTTGTGATATAGCAACAGCTTCTATGTGTGGCAATGATATGGCACTTTCTGTTACTAATACACATACATCACCTATTTCACCACCACCATTTATGGTAGGTGCAGCTGAGGTTGAAGTTGACCTTGTTACAGGCGAAAGCAGGGTTGTAGAATATGATGCATGCGTTGACTGTGGAACACCGGTTAATCCTAATCTTGCAAGAGTACAGGCAGAAGGCGGAATCCTTCAGGGAATTGGTATGGCAATGTCTGAAAATATCACATATTCTGATAAGGGAAAGCTTTATGAGAACTCATTCCTGCAATATAAGATACCATCAAGGATGGATATTGGACATATTAATGTTGAGTTTGAAAGCAGCTTTGAGAATGCTGGGCCATTTGGTGCTAAGTCAATAGGAGAGGTTGTAATAAATACACCACTTCCGGCTGTGACAGATGCACTAAGCCACGCAGCAGGAAAGAGGTTCTATGAGCTGCCTATAACACCGGAGCAGATTGCGATGGCGAGGGCAGAGAATAATTAGGATTATAACAAAGATAAGATAAAAGATAAGATGGCACGATTTATTTCTGGATAAAGGGAATGGTCGTGCTGTTTTTTATGTTTATAAATAAAGTAAAAGCTTGAAGAAATGGACAAAATGAGTGAAAATAGTTTTGAAGAAACAGTCATAATGAGCAAAAATAATCTTGAAGAAACGGACAAAATACGCCAAAACAACTTTGAAGAAATGGGCAAAATGAGTGAAAATAATCTTGAAGAAACGGTCAAAATAAGAGATAATAATATTGAAGAAAGTTATATTATAATATGTATTATATAAAGAAATCAGGGGTGCTTTTAGCACGGTAAAGAATAATGACAATGATATAGTATAGTTCTGAAAGGGGAAGACTATGAATTTTAAAAGAAAAGTATATAGTAGATTGTTAGAATGGAAGGAAAAGTATTCGGATAAATATGCGGTGTTGTTAGAGGGGGCGAGACGAGTTGGTAAGTCTACAATCGCCCAAAGCTTTGGAGAAAATGAATATGACTCGTGTATTCTTATTGATTTTTCAAAAGCAACAGCTAATATATTGGAGTGTTTTGATGATATAGCAAATCTAAATATATTTTTTTTAAGATTGCAGGCGGAAACAGGTATAACATTATATGAGCATAAATCGCTGATTATATTTGATGAAGTCCAGCTATTCCCGAAAGCAAGACAGGCAATAAAACATCTTGTTGCAGATGGAAGATACAGTTATCTGGAAACTGGTTCACTAATATCCATAAAGAAAAATGTAAAGGATATTTTAATTCCATCGGAGGAAATGAAAATACAGGTGTATCCAATGGATTATCAGGAGTTCTGTGATGCAACGGGGGGAAACTATGAACTTCTTTGTCAGATATACAATACAGGTAAGGCTATTGGACAGCCAACTAATCGTAAACTGATGAGAGATTTAAGAATATATATGGCAGTAGGTGGTATGCCTCAGGCAGTTGAAGCTTATATAGAGGGTAAGAATTTCTCGGAAATTGATATGGTCAAAAGACAGATTATATCATTGTATGAAGAAGATTTTAAAAAGATTGATGGTTCTGGAAGAATCTCTGCGTTATATCACTCAATTCCGGCACAACTTGCAAAGGATTCAAAAAAATACAGGATTACTGCGGCAATAGGAAAGAAGAATAATTCAAAAACAGAAGAATTATTGTATGAGCTGATTGATTCAAAGACTGTCTTACCTTGTTATAATTCAACTGATCCAAGGGTAAGCCTGACAGATACAAAGGACTTTGACAGTTATAAATTGTATCTGTCGGATACTGGATTATTTATTACATTAATGTTTATAGACCGTCCAGTCACAGAAAATAATGTATATGCGAAGCTGCTTTCTGATAAGCTGCCAGCTAATCTTGGCTATTTATATGAGAATCTTATTGCACAGATGATTACAGCAGCGGGAAGGGAACTTTATTATCACACTTGGGAAAAAGACAAAAGCACACATTATTATGAGGTTGACTTTCTGATTTCTGAGGGAAGTAAAGTAAATGCCTTTGAAATTAAGTCATCAGGGGCAGGAAAGCACGAATCTATAAAACAGTTTTATAAAAAATTTTCAAAGAATGTAAGTAAGATATATTTAATATCACAAAAAGATGTTGGAAAAGAAGAAAATTTAATGCTGAAACCATTTTATTTAATGCCATTTCTCATAAAGTAGATGACTATTTTACATTATAAAATACAGGAGTAAAAATTATGCCTAATATATTAATTGTAGAAGATGATATAAATATTAATAACCTTCTTTGTGAGGTGCTTATGAAGGCTGGTTATACGTGTGAACAGGCATTTTCAGGAACAGAAGCAAAGCTGCTTCTTAATATAAAAGAAAAGGCTTATACGCTTGTACTGCTTGACTTAATGCTGCCTGGTGCAAGTGGTGAAGAGGTTTTAAAAGAAATAAGAAAACATGGAAGGCTTCCGGTGATTGTGCTGACTGCAAAGGATAGTATAGATGATAAAATCGGAGTGCTGACGGACGGAGCAGATGATTATATAACAAAGCCCTTTGAGATTAGAGAGGTACTGGCACGTATTCAGGTGCAGCTTCGTCATATAGAGGTGGAAACAAAAGGTGCAGCAGAGGTGGAAACGAAGGTAGAAGCAGAGGCAGAAACAGAAGTAAAAACAAAGGCTGGTATACAAAAAGGACAAGGCAGCGGAAGGCTTGAGTTCAGGGATATGGTGCTTACACGCTCTACCTTTGAGGTAAGTATCGGTGGCAGGGTGCTTCCTAAGATTACAAAACAGGAATTCGCAATACTGGAATTACTGCTTAAAAACCCGAAGCAGGTGTTTAGCAAGGAGGATATATTCGAATATGCGTGGGATGAGCCATATATGGGTGAAACAAAGACTCTTGATGTGCATATAAGCAATATCAGGAAGAAAATAAAGACCGTTACATCTGATGAATATATAGAAACAATCTGGGGGATTGGATATCGCCTGCATGAATAATTTACTCTTTTTTTACTATTTATTTGCGATTGATTAGGATTTATTTTTTATGATAAGAGCAGTTAAGAAAAGGAGGAAAAAGCTTTGAGTGAATTATTATTGCAGACAAGGAATCTGACTAAGCAGTATGGCAGACACAGGGCGGTTGATGATGTAAATATGCACATTAAAAAGGGTGCGATATATGGCTTTATTGGAAGAAATGGAGCCGGTAAAACGACCTGTCTTAAGATGATTAGCGGATTGTCAACACCGTCTTATGGCGAAATAGAAATGTTTGGGTATAAGGGAAAGGACTTACAAAAGGTACGTTCAAGAGTAGGGTGTCTTATAGAAGCTCCCGGACTTTATGGCAATATGTCGGCATATGACAATCTGAACATTAAATGTAAGCTTACAGGGATTAAGAAAAAAGGATATATAGATGAGCTGTTAAAAACAGTGGGCCTTGATACTGTTGGAGAAAAGAAAACAAAGCATTATTCGCTTGGAATGAAGCAGCGCTTAGGAATTGCTCTTGCACTTGTAGGCGAGCCTGACCTGCTTATTCTTGATGAGCCGATTAATGGACTTGATCCGCAGGGAATAGTGGAGGTGCGTGAAACCATCCAGAAGCTTGCTAAGGAGCGAGGTATGACAATATGTATTTCAAGTCATATTCTGGAGGAATTATCAAAGATTGCTACAGATTATGGCATTATTCATAATGGATGCCTTGTGCAGGAGCTTACAAGAGAAGAGCTTATGAAAAAATGCAGTGAGCGTATAGAGCTTACACTTGATAATCCTAAGCAGGCTATTCCTGTGCTTGATGATATGGGCTTTAGCAGCTATCAGGTTATAGATAAAGAACATATTCATATATTTGAAAGACTGGGAGAAAGTGCCAGGCTGAATATGGAGCTTGCAAAGGCGGGAATTCCAGTTAAGGGAATATCTATTACAAGTGAAGAACTTGAGAATTATTTCTTAAGGCTTACAGGGGGTGACAATCGTGCTTAATATGATAAAGATGGATGTATACAGAATGTTTCGTACAAAGAGTATGTATGTAATATGGATTATATTGCTGGCATCAGCACTGCTTACCTCATTTCTTTCAAAAATAGATTATGATGCAGTTAATAAAGAGTGGGAGAGGCAGCAGGCAGTAGAAAGTCAGACAGATATAGATGGTCAGACAGTTGATGTGGTAAATGCACAAGACATAGAGGAACAACAGGCAGATAACAGCAACAAGGAACAGCTTTCGCAGCAGAATACAGATAATGTCAATATTGGTATGAGTGTGGAATTACCTACGGAGCCAGGGAAGAAGGTTACGGTAATGGATGTTTTCTTTTCTAATGCACAGGGAAAGTTTTATGCACTTTTTCTTGTAATATTTGCGGTTATGTTTGCAACAGCAGATATTAAGAGCGGTTATATTAAGAATATTGGTGGACAGGTGTCACAAAGGGGGATGCTTATTGTTTCAAGGGCAGTTGCGCTTGCCTTATTTACAGCAATTACCTTTGCAGGGATATTTGTATTCCAGGCAGCAGCGAATATGCTTGCGTTTAAATGTGTGGTGTGGGGTAACTGGAAAGAGATTATACCTTATTTCTTAACAGAACTTATGCTTCATTATGCGTTTGTGTTAATATGTATGGCGATAGCAGTTATAATTAAGAATAATGTTATAAGCATGACATTATCGGTATGTCTTACCATGAATATAATGAGCATTGTGTATGCCCTTATAGATTATGTGGGCAATAGAGTGGGACTTCATAACTTCAATATATATAAGTATACAGTAACTGGAAGGATGGCAATGCTTCCTATGAATGCAGGCAGGGACGATGTTATTAGTTCAATGTGTGTGGCAGCCACATTTATTGTTATAATGCTGTCATTAAGCAGTTATATTTTTCAGAAAAGGGATATTTAGAGAATGAGGATTATTATTGGAATATTAGCAGTAATAATTATTATACAGGCATTTATTATGTGGAAATACCAGCGGCAGATTAAGGACATCTGCCGCCAGTTGTCGTTTCTTATGGAACATGATAGTAACAAGCTGATTCAACGTGAAATAGATATGGGAGGAATAGGTGAGCTTTCAGATAAATTGAATGAACTACTTGACCTGCGTAAAAAAGAAAGAAACGAGTACAGAAAAAAAGAAGAGCTGATAGCAGACACATATACTAATCTTTCACACGATATAAGGACACCGCTTACATCGCTGGATGGGTATTTCCAGCTTATAGAGGAATGTGACAATATAGATGACCAGAGGAGATATCTTGATATAATCAGAGAAAGGCTTAACAGCCTCAATGAAATGCTGGAGGAACTTTTTACATTCACTAAGCTGAAAAATGATTCGTATAAGCTGGAGCTTACGGATTGTTGTATGAACAGAATATTAAAAGAAACTGTCTTTTCTTATTATGATGAATGGAAGAAGCAGGGCATCTGCCCGGATATTAGTATTACTGAGGAAATGCTGTATATATCAGGTAATAAGCAGGGCTTAAGGAGAGTTATACAGAATGTCATAAAAAATGGTCTTGATCATGGGGAAAAGAATATAAGTATCAAGCTTACCCGTGAGGATAATCACGCCTTGCTTAAAATCAGCAATTATACAGAACATCCTGAAAATATTGACTTAAGCCATGTGTTTGAGCGTTTTTATAAAGCGGATGTTGCAAGAGGCAGAGCCTCAACCGGACTGGGTTTATCTATTGCAAAAGAGCTTGTGGAGCGTATGAATGGAGATATAAGTGCAAGAATACAGGGAAATGATTTTATTATTGAGATAAAAGTTCCGCTTGTGGTATAACGAACACAATAGTGCTCATCTTAAAAGTTCCTTACGGAACTTTGTATGTGCGCTGAAAAGCTGTGCAAATATTGTGGTATAATATGTATGAAAAAATAATAAAAATATTATACTACGCATTGATAAAAAAATAACAAAGTGATATAAATGTAAAAGAAACAGGGGCTGTTACGGAGAAATTATATATAGAATATGCTGATTCGTTTAATGAATGGGGAATACTACAAGTTCAATAATAAAGGGAGACATGCGCATGAAAAATATAAAAGAAATAGGGGATTTTTTTATAAATCTGAATGAATATGTATATGCAACAGATATAGAAACCAATGAGATTGTATATATGAATCATAAAGCATTGGAAGCGTATGGCTTGGAATCAATAGAGGATATAAAAGGCCTGAAGTGCTATGAGGTATTACAAAAAGCTTCTGTTAAATGTGGAATGTGCAACAACAGCAGGCTTCTGCCTGGAGCCTTTGATGAATGGCGTTATTATAATCCTGTATTAGATAAGTATATGATAATAAAGGATACACTGATAGAGGGCGAAGGGAACAGAAAGTACAGGCTGGAAATAGGCATAGATATAAGTGAGGAGCTTGCACAGGATAAGCTTATCCAGAAGTATAGAGAAACTGAGGCTCTTGTCAATGAGGGCTTAAGAGTGGCACTTGCAGCAGATACACCTGATGAAACGATAAGCACACTTCTTGGGTATATAGGTAAAGCACTTAGTGGAGAAAGAACCTATATATTTGAAAAGAATATATATGGAAGAGATGATAATACATATGAGTGGACGGCAGAGGGAATAAGTCCGAAGAAGGATAATCTTCAGAATCTGCCGCCAGAGGTATGTGCTAACTGGTATAAGTGTTTTGAAAAAGGCGGAAACATCGTAATTCAGGATATTGAAGAAATAAAGGATAGTGATCCCCTGCAATATGATAATTTAAAAAGACAAGGTGTTCATTCAATAATTGCAATTCCTATATATAACGAAGGAAATGTTGTTGCATTTATGGGAATAGGCAATCCGCCACTGCTTACACTTAAATATGCCTTAAGTATACTTGAGATTATGGGAGCTTTTATTATATCGTGTATAAAGCGCAGGAATACGATAAGAAAGCTTGAGAATATGAGCTATAAGGATGCCCTGACTAATATAGGAAACCGCTTTGCAATGAGTGCATGTGTAGATAATATAGATAAAAAACAAAGTATAGGCGTTGTATATTGTGATGTTACAGGACTTAAGTATGTGAATGATACGATGGGACACGAGGCTGGTGACAGACTTATTCTAAATGCATGTGCATGTCTTACGGATGTGTTTGGAGAAGATAGGGTGTTCCGTATAGGTGGTGATGAATTCCTTGTAATCTGTACACAGATAGACGAGAATACATTAATAAAGCATATAACAGAGTTAAAAGAACTAATGAAAGAGCGTTCTGTGAATATGGCAGCCGGTGTTATCTGGAGGGAGAACGTAATAACAGGCTTTGATGAAATGCTGCGTGAATCTGAGGAACGGATGTATGCTGATAAAGCACAATATTATAAAGAAAAAGGTGTTGAACGCAGAAAAGGACGGGCATAGCAGGACTAAAGCAATACATGTAACACAATAACAGGAAATTTTGTGATAAATTATAATAAATAATACAGCTTAATTATTGACATTTTAAGATCAATTATATACAATCACATTATCTGCGATGACGAAGACAGTAGATTATGAAAGAAAGCAATAGCGAGCCGGGAGGGTGGAAGCCGGTGTGAGTAGAGCATAGTTGAATATCACTTCCAAGCATCCTTGCAGAACTTTGTAGTATGATATTATTGGTAAAATTATGGATGGTATTATATTACGAAAAGTAAGTAAGGACGGTAATCCTACCGTTACAAGGGACGCATATGATGGTATGTCGTAATTGATATAGGTTAAGTTGATTCAGCCCCTGTCGTATTACGGCAGGGGCTTTTTTGCATATGTAACGACATTTGTTACAGCACCAATAAAGCAAGCTGATATCGTTACGATTAAGTAAATGATTTGAAAGGAGTAACACAATGGTATACGAGAAAGTTTCATCAGATATGAATTTCGTAGACAGAGAAAAACAGGTCGAAAAGTTCTGGAAGGATAATGATATATTCCAGAAGAGTATTGATAACCGCAAGAAGGGGGAGACATATACATTTTATGATGGACCTCCTACAGCTAATGGTAAGCCACATATCGGACATGTTCTTACAAGAGTTATAAAGGATATGATTCCAAGATATAGAACAATGAAGGGTTATATGGTTCCACGTAAGGCCGGCTGGGATACACACGGACTTCCAGTTGAGCTTGAGCTTGAGAAGGAATTAGGTCTTGACGGCAAGGAACAGATTGAAGAGTATGGTCTTGAGCCATTCATCAAGAAATGTAAGGAAAGCGTATGGAAATACAAGGGTATGTGGGAAGATTTCTCATCTACAGTTGGTTTCTGGGCTGATATGGATAATCCATACATCACATATGATGATAACTTCATCGAGTCTGAATGGTGGGCTTTAAAGCAGATATGGGATAAGGGTCTTTTATACAAGGGCTTTAAGATTGTTCCTTACTGCCCACGTTGTGGAACACCACTTTCATCACACGAAGTAGCACAGGGTTATAAGGCTGTTAAGGAGCGTTCGGCAGTAGTACGTTTCAAGTGTGTAGGTGAAGATGCATATTTCCTTGCATGGACAACAACACCTTGGACACTTCCATCTAACGTGGCACTCTGCGTTAACCCAGAAGAAACATACGTTAAAGTTAAGGCAGCAGATGGCTATACTTACTATATGGCAGAAGCACTTCTTGATAAGGTACTTGGTGGACTTGCAGTTAAGGCAGGTCAGACAGTTAATGGTACAGCAGTAGAAGAAGGCACAGAAGTAGGTAGCGGTGCAGGCGTTGATTACGAAGTATTAGAAACTTACAAGGGTAAAGACCTTGAATATAAAGAATATGAGCCATTATATCAGTGTGCGGCAGATGTTGCAGCTAAGCAGCACAAGAAGGGACATTTTGTTACATGTGATGACTATGTAACTATGTCAGATGGTACTGGTATCGTTCATATTGCACCAGCATTTGGTGAAGATGATGCCAAGGTTGGACGTAAGTATGACCTTCCATTCGTACAGTTCGTTGACGGAAAGGGTGAACTTACAAAGGAAACACCATATGCAGGACTTTTCGTTAAGAAGGCAGACCCAGAAGTACTTAAAGACCTTGATAAAGAGGGCAAGTTATTCGATGCTCCTAAGTTTGAGCATGATTATCCATTCTGCTGGAGATGTGATACACCACTTATCTACTATGCAAGAGAATCATGGTTTATTAAGATGAGTGACCCAGAAGTTAAGGCTAACTTAATAGCTAATAATAAGACAATCAACTGGATACCAGAAACTATCGGAACTGGACGTTTTGGAGCATGGCTTGAAAATGTTCAGGACTGGGGAATTTCACGTAACAGATACTGGGGTACTCCTCTTAATATCTGGGTATGTGATGATTGTGGAGAAATGTTATCTATCGGAAGCAAGGCAGAATTAAAGGAACATTCTGATAACTGTCCAGATGATATCGAGCTTCACAGACCATATATTGATGCTGTTACTTGTACTTGTCCTAAATGTAAGGGCAAGATGAAGAGAGTTCCAGAAGTTATCGACTGCTGGTTCGACTCAGGTTCAATGCCATTTGCACAGCACCACTATCCATTTGAGAATAAGGAAGTGTTTGAACAGCAGTTCCCTGCTAAGTTCATTTCAGAAGCCGTTGACCAGACAAGAGGCTGGTTCTACTCACTTCTTGCTATATCAACACTTCTTTTCAATAAAGCACCTTATGAAAATGTTATCGTACTTGGTCACGTTCAGGATGCAGATGGACAGAAGATGAGTAAGTCAAAGGGAAATGCTGTTGATCCATTTGATGCATTAAAGAAGCACGGTGCAGATGCCATCCGCTGGTATTTCTACGAGAATTCAGCACCATGGCTTCCTAACAGATTCCATGACAAGGCTGTTACAGAAGGTCAGAGAAAGTTTATGGGAACTATCTGGAACACATATGCGTTCTTTGTACTTTATGCTAACATTGATGACTTCGATGCTACTAAGTATACACTTGAGTATGATAAGCTTCCAGTTATGGATAAATGGATTCTTTCAAAGCTTAATACTCTTGTTAAGACTGTTGATAACAATCTCGCTAACTACAAGATTACAGAGACAGCAAGAGCACTTGAGGAATTTGTAGATGAGCTTTCTAACTGGTATGTAAGAAGATGCCGTGAAAGATTCTGGGCAAAGGGTATGGAGCAGGATAAGATTAATGCTTATATGACTCTTTACACAACACTTGTAACACTTTGCAAGACAGCAGCACCTATGATTCCTTTTATGACAGAAAGCATTTACAGAAACCTTGTATGCAGTATAGATAAGACAGCTCCTATCAGTATCCACCTCTGCGACTTCCCAGAAGTTAAGGAAGAATGGATTGACAAGGAACTTGAAGATAACATGGAAGATGTATTAAATGCTGTTGTTATCGGAAGAGCATGCCGTAACTCAACTAATATCAAGAACAGACAGCCAATCGGCAAGCTGTACATCAAGGCTGACTGGAAGTTAAACGAATACTTTACAGCTATCATAGCAGATGAGCTTAATGTTAAGGAAGTTGAGTATACAGATGATGTAAGAGCATTTACTTCGTACTCATTCAAGCCACAGTTAAAGACACTTGGACCAAAGTATGGCAAGCATCTTAATGCTATAAGAACTGCGCTTTCAACACTTGATGGCAATGCAACTATGGATGAGCTTAATACTAAGGGTTCATTTACAATCAATGCTGATGGTGAAGATATCGTTCTTGAGAAGGATGATGTTCTTATAGAGATGACTCAGAAGGAAGGTTTTGTAGCAAGTTCTGACAAGGGTATTACAGTTGTTATGGATACTAACCTTACACCAGAGCTTATCGAGGAAGGCTTCGTAAGAGAAATCGTAAGCAAGATTCAGACTATGCGTAAGGATGCTGGATTTGAGGTTATGGACAAGATTACTGTATATGTAGATGGTAATGACAAGTTAGCAGACCTTATGAAGAAGAATGAAGAACAGATCAAGAGCGTTGTTCTTGCAAATACTATAGAAACAGGTAAGACAGCAGGCTTCACTAAGGATTGGGATATCAATGGTGAGAAGGTTGTACTTGCAGTTGAGAAGAACTAATATAGAACTTTAATATATCAGGAGAAAATTACAGTTGTGCGAATTTTCTCCTGATTTTTTAATATTTACAGTTTTTGGGTTGACGTATAAATATTTGTGAAAATATATATTGACAAATAAGGTTTAGTGACTTAGACTAAGGCTATAAATATCAGATAAGAGAGGTGCAGATTAATATGCAGCCAGTAATATATGAAAGTGAGTATAACTTCTGTAAGATATTGTGGGAGAATGAACCGGTTAAGAGCACAGAGCTGGTGAGATTATGCAGGGAAAAGCTTGACTGGAAGAAGTCAACCACATATACAGTTATAAAAAGACTGAGTGACCGCGGAATAATAAAGTCCGAGAATGCAATAGTCACATCTATAATTAAGAAAGAAGATGCACAGTCAATAGAGAGCGTGAATACCATAGATTCAAGATTTGACGGTTCGCTGCCGGAATTTGTGGCGGCTTTTGTTCGTGCAAGGGGGATAACGGACGAGGAAAGACAGGAGATAGTAAGGCAATTTGGGTTAGATAAATAACACAATGGGGATTGTGTAAAGTGGAAGGCTTAGGGCAATCCGTATACATCAGTGAGTGGGGGTATACATATGATGGGGTTAAAGTTATATACAGACATTTTGGAGAATAATATCAGAGTAATGGCAGCTATATTAATATGCCTGCTGATATGCGGATTAATGCGTATAAAGTCAGCGAAGCTTAAGCTGCTGTTAATGTCTTTAGTGTGGGTCAGAATTCTGATACCACTGTCAATCAGGTTCAATATAAAAAGAGTATCAACAGACATATTGTCAGAAGTGAGTTACACAGACAGTGTGACGGGAATAACAATAAATATGTATGAAATATTAGCGGTCATATGGCTGCTTGGAATTGTTGTGATATTTCTACATAATATGTTAGCTGATATGAAATTCAGGAACGGATTATCTACAAGTATTCCACAGGAGATACTAGCTGGCGGTAAAAGAGTGAAAGTATACAGAAGTGATTATATATCTTCTGGATTGGTATATGGTGTTGTCAGACCTAAGGTTTATATATCATATGCAGTCAATGATGAAGACGTACCATATCTTTATGAGCACGAGTATACGCACATACGCCACAGACATCATATTATCAAGATAATAACAGGCATAGCAGCGGTTATATATTGGTACAATCCGCTGGTATGGATGTTTTATAAGTATTATGCAGAATATATAGAGTTAAGCTGTGATTATGACTGCTGTAACAGACATAGGGACGATGAGGACTGGAGTAAGAAATATGCCAATATATTGTTAAATAGTGCTTATAAAGGCAATGTGACAAAAGTAAGGGTGCTGGGATTTAATAATGATTACAGAATTACGATTAATAGAATAGGTAATATAATGAAGCCTCAAAGTGCCAGTACCAGCAAGGTGGCAGTATCATTACTGATATTGACGGTTGTTATGGCTGCATTATTCATAAAGCCTACGGTGCAGTATGTAGAAGCCGGTGGTAGTGAAGTTAATAGAAGTACAGATGTCATTGAAAAGATAGAGCAGACAGATAAGAGCGTACAGATAGAAGATGAAGAACAGGCAGAAGATGAGGTAATTAAGACAGAGCAGAAGGAAGTTGATGGGAAAGTATTAGGAACGGGTGGACAATATGTCCAGTCATATCAGGAGGTCATTGATGATGACGGCAATTTAGTTAAAGTTGTTGTAAAATATCCGGATGGCAGTTCTGATAGTATAAATGAATAAATTAGTTAGGAAAGGGATAGAGGTTATTATGAAAAGATTAGAAAAAATATTTATTACGAATATATTATTAGCAATATTAATATGCACAATGCCAATTAATGAAGCTAAGGCTGATGATGTTTTATATGTAAGTTCATATTCAGAAGATGATATGCAAATGATGAGGGAATATTCTGCTAAGTCAGTAATGTATTTAACGCTTACAGATATAGATACTAATGAATTAACTGCAGATGTAATAGTTAGTATTTTATACGATTATGCTGATGGATATTGGGTTGAAATGAATAATGTATATTTAAGTATAGAGTGTTATGAGGGCTATTTAGTTTTTGTTGATGAGAACCAAGAAATATATCAAGATTACGGAGTAAGATATTGCACGATAAGCAACTCTGACGGTTTAAATATAAAATATAAGATAAAAGCATACGCAGATTGTTATGGTGAAACAAGTGTAGATTATGAAATAATAGATAGATATTATGATTAATAACATAATGGGAATGAACATTGTGGTAGCTAATATGTAATAAATAAAAGTAAAATTAATTGACAGGATAGGTCTAATGAGTTAGACTGATGGTATAAATACTTTGTGCATTAATTATAAAGAACCAAGAGCTCAGTTCTTAATATTTAGTATTAGTGCAACAAAGAGTTAAATTTAATTAAGAAGGGAGGAGGTATAGATAATATTTAGTTAGTAACCGAGTAACTAAAGATATTTACCGAAAGGAGAAAATATTATGAATATTATGAGAATAAAGAGAATAGGTAAAATGGCAACAGCGGCTATTATAGCATTCATTGCTGTTGTAGTATTTATTAATCCACAGAAGGCATCCGCATCACAGGGTGGTGCAGTAACGGTAACAGCTACTTCCAATTATGTACTTGACGATTCGCATAATGTGGATATTTCTATAACAGCTTATGTTGAATATGCATATGATGAAGGCGCTTATGGTTGGGTTATAAATATCATTCCACAAAGCTGGAGCAAGACAAGTGATAATGTAACAATAGATAATATGGATTATGAAGATGACTATGGATATCAGACATCAACAGCTACATATGTATTCCATTATACAGCTCACGCAGCATTTGGTGAGGGTAATTATGATGGATATGCCACATTTAAATTTTACGTTGATGAATGGGGAGATTTTGATTACTGGTTAGAGTAATTAAATAGTTAAGAGTGGATTATGGAAAGGGGCGTATCGGCTATGAAAAAGATATTATTAATTATGATGACAGTTACAACAGCATTAGTTATGACAGCGTGTTCTGGAAAGACGAACAGGCAGACATCATCTGAGGATTATAAGTATTCCTCATATGTATATGATGACAATGCACCACAGTATTATATGTCGGATAATGCGGCGGCATCAGAGACCGGATATTATTATATAGCCGGTGCGCCTGTTAATAATAATAGGAATTCGTATATATATTATTATGATATGGTGAAAGATATGACCATACCATTATGTTCAAAGATGGACTGTGACCATAGGACAGAAGAGTGTGAGGCATATATGTCTAAGGATGCCTGTCTGGGAAATAAGATATGGTATCATAACCAAAGATTATATATGATTGAGAGGACTACAGAAAAAGATATACTTGTTTCCTATGATAAGACAATGAGAGATAAGAAAGAAGAGAAGACGCTATCAATAAATGGGCTGTCAGTTAATAAAAATGATAACAGTGCCTGTTTAACTAATGGTAAATTATATTATGAAATATCCGGAGATAATCAGATATATCTGTGTGCAGTGCCTATAGATACAGATGGGCAGGCTTATATTGTAAAACAGTATGCGAGTGGGTATTATTATCACGAAGTGATTTCATTATATCCAATAGAAGATAAGCTATATGTTAACTGGCTGAGTGGAATATCAGCTGATGAGTATAGATATTATACAGAGCAGATTGATGTGTCAACAGATAAAGTTGTTATTCAGTGTAATATGAATGAGAAGTATCCAGAAATAGCATCGACCATAATATATACAGAATGGTGTAGACAGTCGCGTTTTGATAGTGATGGAAATATATATTTTGCATGCGTAGGTGATAATAAATATATAGTAAGAAAGCTTAATATAAGTACAGGGGATATCAAAGATATATATTCGCAGGAAATGCAGCACGAAAAAGATTACAGGTATGTGAGTTTGAAAAATTATGATGGTAAGTATTTATATATTTATAAAAATGTCAATGGAGAAGCACTTGCTGAAAAGAGCATTGAAGAAAAATTAAAAAAATACGACAATAATATATACATATTAGATACTGATGGTAATGTAAAAGATACTGTAACATTGAATGGAACAGATGATACAGCCGGTGGAAATATTCCAGGTGAATTTTATGGAGGAGATGACAGATGTCTGCTTATTGTATTCAGCAAGTATGATATAAAAGGTCTGGAGTTATCTGAAGAAAAAACGGCTCTTAGGGCAGAACTTATAGAAGAGGCTAGAAAAAATAAAAAGGGAAGTCCAGTTGTCAGTATTTCAGCCATTTTGGATAAATCTCAGATTGGCAGCGGTGCTATAACTTTGGAGCAGATTACACCTGAATAAGTTATGGGTGAGGTGAAGGCGTATGGAACTTGTAAGAATTGTAAGAAAAAGTTTGCTTTGCATAGTGTGTCTGTTTATAGCAATGATATGTATAAGCCTTTATCAGATTAATTATAATCAGGATAGTAAAGTGTATAAGTATTACAAGGAGATTATCGCAGATTATAATAATATTAAAAATGATAACGTAGCATTTACAGCAGAAAAACTTACTAAAACGTATGAACAATATAAGGAAGAAGACAGCGAATATATAGAGGAAGCTGCTGGACTGATTAAGGAAAAAGAAAAATATATCGAAAGCTATAATGCAGATAACCAGTCAAAGAATTATAACAGAATATTGCAGAGTACACTTTTTGGTAATGACAATAGTTTTTATATACTTAATGCGAATAAACAGATTAAGGATAAGGAAAATCGTCCATCTGTTGATGTAGAAATGGTTAATACAACGGCTGTTGAAAAGCTGGTAACCAACAGAACGATGCCTCTTTTGTATATAATTATATTCACAGTTATTATTATCTATTTTACAGAAGAAACAGATAATGGTGTATTAGTACTTGTAAGAACAAGCAGGCGTGGGCGCGTATTACTTCCGATAGTAAGATGTGGAATTATAATTATATATAATATTGTACTTTCATTTCTGTACAACGGAATATTGTATGCTATATATGCTCGTGTATATGGAATTTCTGGCGGTGCATATATACAGAATTCCAAGTTGTTTAATATGTTTCCATATGCTATAAGCATTAACCAGTTCTTTGTTCTATATTGTCTGGTATATGCACTGGCAATGTTTACTATAGGGTTATTCATATATTTTGTAATTAATCTTATAAGTAATTATAAAGTTGCTGTTACATTGGTTATAGTAATATTTTTGTGTGAATATCTGCTATATAATAAAATTCAGTATAATAGCCAGTTTAATGCTTTGAAGTACATAAACATAATAAATATATTGTTTTCTGGAACATCTTATCTTGTGTATGAGAACTGGGGAACCAATGGTTTTATAGCAGATATAAGTACTACTACATTTGTTATGACTGCGGTTATATTCCTTATAAGTCTTGTTGGAAATATAGTTGTGTATTCATCAAAGCATACTATCAGAAAGAAGAATATTATTGATATTATGCTTGATAAAATACATATATTGATACAGAAACTGATGTATAAAATGTCGCTTCTTTTAATGGAAATATATAAGACGCTTGTAATACAGAAGGGAATTCTATTTATAATTGTATTGGTGTATGTGCTTATGACATTTAAAATTCAACGAGGAGTGGATTACACTAATACCAATTATATGGTTAATAAATTCTATAAGGAATTTGATGGACGTGCGCCGGATGAAGATGTGGAAGCCTATATAACAGATTTAAGAGATGAGTTAGAAGAAGCAAAGCAGGATGAAGCTGCAATGTTATATAAAAAGGAGGAGTTGTTAAAAGAGCAGCGTAACATAGATGTAATGCAGACGGCAGTTGATTATGTTAATGAAATTAATGATAACAGGTCAGCATCAGCAGTTATAGTTAATCCAGCCAATTATAATGATATACTTGGAGAAAGAATGTATTCTAGCAATGAGAGCGTGAATTTTATAAGTATTATTATAGTTATATTATTATTTGCAGGGGACTATGCTTTTGAAAGGCAGAATAAAATGACAGCCCATATACGTTCATCTAAAGGAAGAGTAAGGTTATGGAATAATAAAATGTTAAAGGTCTTCATAATAACCACATTATTGTGGCTGATATCAACTATAATTAATGTACATAATATATCTGACCGTTATGTATATAACCAGCTTACACAAAGTATATGGTGTTTACAGATGTTTAAGGATTTTCCAGTTAATATAAGTATTCTGGCATATATTATCTGGTGTAGTGTATACAGGCTTATATGGATGCTTGTTGTTGCATTTACAGCTTATATTATATCTTATAGATTTAGCTATAAAGTATCGTTAATGGTTTCATTTGTTATGTTAATACCACACGTTATATATATATTAGGTGTAAACTGGGCGCAAAAGTTATCAATAGTTGTTGGTATGGATATTAACAGACTGTTTAATACATATGGCTATAATGTAAAAAGCATAATTCTGCTTATTGTAGTATTTGTAATAATGCTTGTGATAGCCTGTGCAACATACCGTAAAAATATAAAATAATATTTTTAAATATTATATAGACAGAATATCCATTAAATAAAAGCTATTTGGTATGAGAAGTATGGAGGGTTATTATGGAACTTAAGATTACAGATTTAAAGAAAACATATGGAAATGTCAAAGCTTTGAAAGGGATAAATTATACATTTACGCCGGGAGTATATGGAATACTTGGTGCTAACGGTGCAGGCAAAAGTACGATGATTAATCTGATAACAGATAATGTCAGCCGTGATAAGAATGGCGGAAGCATAATGTATAGTGATGGTGAAGATAATACAGTATCTAAGGAGCTTGTTGATATATTAAAGCTTGGGGCAAAGTTTCGTGGGGTTGTAGGATATATGCCACAGCAACAGGGCTTTTATGAGGAGTTTTCGCCTAAGGCATTTCTTAAGTATATGGCAGAGATAAAAGGTGTTAAGAGTGTAAAGTCTGTTGATGAAGCTGGAAATGTGACCATTAAAAAAGTTAATCAGCAGATAGATGAATTGCTTGAAGTGGTCAATCTTACATCAGTTGCGTATAAGAAGATAGGTGGTTTCTCTGGTGGTATGAAACAGCGTGTACTTCTTGCACAGGCATTGCTGGGTGACCCAAAGATACTTATACTTGATGAACCGACAGCAGGTCTTGACCCTAAGGAAAGAATAGGTATCCGTAATTATATTGCTGAATTATCCAGAGATAAGATTATATTATTCGCAACTCACGTTGTAAGTGATATTGAGTGTATAGCGGATAAAGTGCTTTTGTTAAAGGATGGTGAGATAATTGCAACAGGAACACCTTCACAGCTTATAGAGAATATGCAGGGCAAGGTTGGTGAAGTTGTCTGCACTCTTTCAGATGTAGCTGATTTGCAGGGAAAGTACCATATAGGAAATATCAGGCAGAGAAAGAACGGTATGGTATTAAGGCTTGTCGGAGATGAGCTTCCAGAGGAGGCTGTAAGGGTGGACAATGATATAGATTTAGAGGATGTATATCTTTATTATTTTGAATGATAAATAGAAAATATAATCAATAGTAATAAGCGTGGAAGAAGGTTGTATGATTACAATTTTTTTCCACGTTTTTATATAAATAGGTGAGATGAGGTACAATTCACGCCAAAAAATGACAGTTCACGCCAATGGTATTGAAATGTTCGCTTGGATAGATATACTGAAATTAGTAAGAACAGTATAAACATAATGTGACAGGTATTATATTGATTTAGCATATTAGAAAGAGGTGTATCGGCTATGAAAAAAATAATATTAATAATAATCACGGTAGTGACAATGCTGGGAATATCTGCCTGTGGTGATAAGCAATCTAATCAATCAACTGTAACTGATGATTACAGGTATTCTTCATATACTTATGACGATAATGCACCGCAGTATTATATGGCGGGTTCCGCAGCTGCATCGGAGACAGGATATTATTACATAGACGGTGCACCAGTTATTAATAATAGTAATATGTATATATATTATTATGATATGATTAAAGATATGACGATACCATTATGTTCTAAGGTTGATTGCGACCATAGAACAGATGAATGTGAGGCATATATATCACAGAATATCTGTGTAGGAAGCAAGATATGGTATCATAATCAAAGATTATATATGATTGAGAAAACTGAGGAAAAAGATATACTTGTTTCTTATGATAAGACGATGAGAGATAAGAAGGAAGAGAAGACTTTATCAATAAATGGATTGTCAGTTAATAAAAATAGTAAGAACGCCTGTATAACTAATGGTAAGCTGTATTATGAATTATCAGGAGATAATTCACTGTTTATATGTGCGGTTTCCTTGAATTCAGATGAACAGGCATATGTTGTTAAAGAGTATGTGAGTGAATATAATTATTATGAAAGAGTATCGTTATATCCAATAGAGGATAAGATATATGTGAATTGGTTAAGTGGAGTATCTGCCGATAAAAGCTTATATTATATAGAACAGATAGATATCTCTACAGACAATGTGAGTAGACTGTGTGATATGAATGAAAAGTACCCTGAAATATCATCAACGATTATAAATTGGAATAGTGAAACGTATTTTGATAAGGATGGCAACTTATATTTTACTTGTGTTGATAAAGATAATTATATGGTTAAAAAGCTTAATGTAAGTACAGGAGATATCAAAGATTTATATGTACAGGAATTACAGCACGAAAAAGACTATGGTTATGTACATTTAAAGAATTATGATGGAAACTATATCTATATATATAAGGGTGTTAATCTGATGGCTTTGAGTGGAAAGCCTCTTGATGAGCAATTTAAAAAATATGATAATTATATTTATATATTAGATACTGATGGTAATATAAAGGATACAGTAATATTAAATAATACGGATGAAAAGGTATCAGGAAATATTAGTGCTGAATTTTATGGAGGAGACGAGCGGTGTCTGCTGATAGGATTTTCCAAACACGATATAAAAGGCTTGGAATTATCAGAAGAAGAACAAAATCTTAGAATAAAATTAGAAGACGAAGTATTTAAAAATAAAAAAGGTTTCGTGGATGTTAATGTTTCAGCGATTTTGGATAAATCGCAGATTGGTAGTGGAAATATAACGCTGGAACCAGTTACACCAGAATAAGTTATATAAAAGGGGAATATAGTATTATATTGAATAATAGCAAAGAAATATAGTCAAAGGTAATCAACAAGTGCGGATGAAAGAATTTCTATGGAAGATTTTATGAATATAATGTGTAGATAATAGATAGAATAGGTAAATAACGATATAGATTTGGAATACGCATATCTTTATTATCTTGAATAATAATGATAAAATATTACTGTTTGAAGCAATTCATATTGAGGGGTGATTGTTTTAAACAGTAATATTTTTATATGGAGAGATAAGCATATGATAAGATTAGCAATATGTGATGACGATAATGAAAATATGAGTTATATGAAAGAAAAAATAAATGAAGCATTTATTAAAAGTGGTTATAACGATGAGATAATATATAATCTTTTTAATACAGGAGAAGAACTTGTAAATGCTCATATTGCTAATAAATTAGATATAGTATTTATGGACATTGAACTTGAAAATAAAAGTATTGGGTTTGATGTAGCAAGGATATTGTGCAGACAAAATAAAAACATTGCAATTATATATATGTCCAATCACGACCATTATGTCACTAAGAGTTTTGTATGCAGACCTTTGGGGTTTATAAGAAAAAAATATGCCAGTGAAGACCTTAAAATGGTTATGGATGAGATTAAATTATATCTTGGTGAAGAGTACAGAACAATAACATTTAACAACAATACTAAGAGAGTGGAATTGAATGTTAATGATATATATTCGGTTGAGGTATTTAATCATCAGCTTCGTATTGTTCTTAAAAATAATAAGGATATTACAATTAGAGATCAGATGGTAAAGCATATAGAGGAACTTGAAGAGAATGGCTTTATTCAGGTGAGAAGGGGAATAGTAGTAAATTCAAGGTATATAAAAAACATAAAAGAAGCGAATTTGATTATGGACAATGGAGAAATGTATCCTATTGGGAGGGAAAATGTTACTAAGGTAAAACAACAATGGCTTAATAAAAGATTATTGTAAGGGATTATTACGATATTATGTAAAGTTATATGGAGCAAAGATATAGGAGTGAGAGAATATGTCTGGTTGGGGAGTATACGATGTAATTATAGAGATTATTTTAAATATATTTCAGGGATTTATGGTTACCTGGTATTTGCAAAAATGTCTTGGAACTGATAGAGAAAAAAAGGATGTATACATAACGGGAACAGTGTATACATTTTTATATCTTATGTTACAGGGATATTTTACAGATTTTGAAGGTGTCGGAATTTTAATATATCTGGGGTTATCATTGTTTTTTAGTTATATGATGCTTGGAGGTACTTTTATAAAGAAACTTGTATATAATATTATGCTTGTATTTGTTCTGGCTTTCTCATCAGTTATTGCGGGGAATATTGTGGGACTGGTTTTATCCAAGGATTTTATGGAGCTTATAAAGACTAGAAATATAGATTATTATATTGCGGCATTTGTCAATCAGATTGTATTAATGTCATTTTTATTGATTATAGTTAAAATGGAAGAAAGAACAAGAAGCTTTTTGAAAGACCGGTACATTATACTTACATTGTCTATACCTATTATTACTATTATGGTATGTGCGGGAGTTTTAAGCATTGATGCTGATAATGGTAATAATATTGTATATACATCGGTTGTTATAATAGGACTTGTGGCTATAAATATTATAACAATTATATTGTTAATGATGGAACAAAATATATGTCAGAAACAGGCGGAAAATGCTATTCAGATGGAGATGTTGGAGCATCAGAAGCAAAATGTTGATGAGATTAATAAAGTGTATCTTGAAACTAAAAAAGTGCGCCATGAAATTACAAAAGTTATAGATATGACACAATATCTTATAGAAAATGGGCAACAAGAGAGAGCGGTCAATTATCTGAGTGAATTTCAGAAAGAAGGAAAGCTGTATAGGCAGGATAATATATATTCAGAAAATGCAATTATCAATCATATTCTCAACAGAAAGATAGAGTATTGCAACAATAATGGATTATCAATAAAGTGTATGGTATGTGGAGAACTTAAAGGTGTATCCGACTATGATATACATATTATTCTGGAGAATTTGCTGGATAATGCAATAGAGGCAGCATTAAAAGCAGTCAATAAAAGAATAAGTGTGGACATATATTCAGATGAACAGGCTATGGTAATAAAAATAAGTAATACTACAGAAGAAAATGTGTTAAAAAACAATCCGGAAATGAACACAACCAAAAAAGATAACAGCTATCACGGATATGGTATTAAGAATGTAAGTGAGCTTGTTAAGAAGAATAACGGAACAATAGAATATATACAGTTGGGAGTTGATATAGTTCAGTGCAGGGTATTGCTTATGTTGTAATAAAGATGATTTTCGTGAAAAGTATGTTGTTTTTTTAACAATTTTATGTTGTATTTACACTAAAATAAGTTTATTAAATTGCAATAGGTGTGGTAATCGTGTATAATTTACTTATATAGTATTTCTGGCTGGAGATACAGTTGGAAAGCGGAGTTGATGATTAATTAACTCTTAATTTGGTAATAAAAGGTATACAGATTGGGTATATCTATATATAAGGAGGAGAATACAGTATGACAGACACAGCAGTATCTTTTAGCAAAGAAGAATTTAAGAAGAAGGTCGTAAGCAATTGTAAGTCTTTGTATAGAAAGAACATAGATGAAGCTGACAAACAGCAGGTGTTCCAATCAGTGGCATATGCAGTTAAAGATCTTATAATAGATAAGTGGATAGCAACTCATAAGACATATGATAAGGAAGATCCTAAGGTTGTATATTATATGTCAATGGAATTCCTTATGGGTCGTGCACTTGGCAATAATATGATTAATCTTACTAAGTACAATGAGATAAAAGAAGCTCTTGAAGAATTAGGTCTTGATATCAATGTTATCGAAGATCAGGAACCTGATGCGGCACTTGGTAATGGTGGTCTTGGAAGACTTGCAGCATGTTTTCTTGATTCTTTAGCTACACTTGAATATCCAGCATACGGCTGTGGTATAAGATATAAGTACGGAATGTTTAAGCAGGAGATTAAGGACGGATATCAGGTAGAAGTTCCAGATAACTGGTTAAAGGATGGCAATCCATTTGAGATTAAGCGTTCTGAATACAAGTATGAAGTAAAGTTTGGTGGATATGTACGTTCTTACAGAGATGAAGCATCAGGACGTGATATATTCGTTCAGGAAGATTACCGTTCGGTTATAGCTGTTCCATACGACCTTCCTGTTATTGGATATGGCAATAACACAGTTAATTCACTTAGAATATGGGATGCAGAGCCAGTTAATACATTTAATTTAAGCTCATTTGATAAAGGTGATTACCAGAAGGCTATTGAGGAGGAGAACCTTGCTAAGAATATCGTAGAAGTTCTTTACCCTAATGATAACCACTATGCTGGTAAGGAATTAAGACTTAAGCAGCAGTATTTCTTCGTATCAGCATCAGTACAGAGAGCTGTTGACAGATATAAGAGTATGCACAACGGTGATGTAAGAAAGCTCTATGAGAAAGTTACATTCCAGCTTAATGATACACATCCAACAGTTGCAGTTGCAGAGCTTATGAGAATTCTTATGGATGAAAATGGTCTTGAATGGGATGAGGCATGGGATATCACAACTAAGACAGTTGCATATACTAACCATACTATTATGGCAGAAGCACTTGAAAAATGGCCTATCGAATTATTCTCAAGACTTCTTCCTAGAATTTATCAGATAGTAGAAGAGATTAATAGAAGATTTGTAGAAGAGATTAAAGCTAAATATCCTGGAGATCAGGAAAAGGTTAGAAAGATGGCTGTTATCTATGACGGGCAGGTTAAGATGGCACATCTTGCTATATGTGCAGGCTACTCAGTTAATGGTGTTGCAAAGCTTCACACAGAAATCTTAGAAAAGCAGGAGCTTAAGGACTTCTATGAGATGATGCCAGAGAAGTTCAACAACAAGACTAATGGTATTACACAGAGAAGATTCCTTCTTCACGCTAATCCACTTCTTGCAGACTGGATTACAGACAAGATTGGTGACGGCTGGATAACAGACCTTAAGCAGTTAGAGAAGCTTTTAGTATATGTTAATGATGAAAAAGCAAGACAGGAATTTATGCAGATTAAGCATAAGAATAAAGTAAGACTTGCTAAGTACATTAAGGAGCATAATGGAATAGATGTTAATCCGGATTCAATATTTGATGTTCAGGTAAAGAGACTTCACGAATATAAGAGACAGCTTCTTAATATTCTTCACATAATGTATCTTTACAATGAGATTAAGAAGAATCCAGATATGGATATTGTGCCAAGAACATTTATATTTGGTGCAAAGGCAGCAGCAGGTTACAAGATTGCGAAGCAGACAATCAAGCTTATCAATAATGTAGCAGAAGTAATCAATAATGATGAGTCTATCAATGGCAAGATTAAGGTTGTATTCATAGAGAACTACAGAGTATCTAATGCTGAGATTATATTTGCAGCAGCAGATGTATCAGAGCAGATTTCAACAGCTTCTAAGGAAGCTTCTGGTACAGGTAATATGAAGTTTATGCTTAACGGTGCTATGACACTTGGAACAATGGACGGTGCTAACGTAGAGATAGTACAGGAAGTTGGAGCAGACAATGCAGTTATATTCGGACTTAGCTCAGACGAAGTTATACGTTATGAGAATGAGGGCGGATATGACCCAATGGAAATCTTCAACAATGATCAGGATATAAGAGAAGTTCTTATGGAACTTATCAATGGTAAGTATTCTAAGGAAGACCCAGAGATGTTCAGAGATATTTACAATTCACTTCTTAATACACAGGAAGGCAGAAGGGCAGATACTTACTTTATCCTTAAAGATTTCTGTTCTTATGCAGATGCACAGAAGAAGATTGATGAAAGATATAGAGATGAGAAGAGCTGGGCTAAGACAGTTATGATTAATTCGTTCAAGGCTGGTAAGTTCTCATCGGACAGAACTATAGAAGAGTACGCTACAGAAATCTGGAAGCTTACTAAGACACCGGTTAAAGTACAGTAATAACAAGAATAAATTCTATCCATAATTCATACTCTTTAATATGCGCCATATAAGTGCAGACATAAAGGAGTACTGAATGTTGGATAGAATTTTTTTAAGCAATTCATATAGTTATAGAAAGAAAAAATGTGCGGCGGTAATTGTATTTATCGCCATATATCTGCTTATACCGACTATTGTTACACTGAATGTTACAGGAGTTGTGTACACGCCTGTGAATGAAGATTACAGCGATGGAAGAAAAGTGATTGTAAAATACAGAAATGCCACGCAGGAGGTAGGTGTTGACAGGTTTGTGGCGATGGTGCTTGCCAAAAGGCTTTATATGAGCAGTGAAGTAGAAGTTCTTAAAGCAGAAAGCATTATGATAAGGACAGATGTATACAGGCTTATGGGTGAGCAAATGATTATAGACAGCAGTGAGCTTGGAATGGAATATATGACGACACAGCAGATGAAAAGCAAATGGGGGAAGGATTACGAGGATAATTATAATCTTGTTAAGGACTGCACGGCTGCGACAAGTGGACTTGCAATCAGGTATAACGATAAGTATATTGAGGCAAGATATACATATATAACATCTGGAAGCACGCTTTCAGGGGCTTCAATACTAGGTGATGAGTATGCTTATCTTTCAGCAGTGGAGTGTAATAATGATAAAAATGCACAGGACTATCTTGTTGTTAAGACTATAAGCAATAAAGATTTTGTTAATTCATTTGAGAAAAAATACGACAGCATTAATCTTGATAAAAATAATCTGGCACAGCAAATTCAGATTGTATCCAAGAATGAAGCTGGTTATGTGTTAAAGCTTCAGATAGGGAATGTTGTTATGTCGGGAAGTGAATTTGCATATGTACTTGGTATTAATTCGCCCAATTTTAGTATTGAATATATGCAGACTGGCGTTAAGATAACGACAATCGGTGTTGGAGAAGGCTTTGGTGTCAGCGTATATACGGCAGATTGTATGGCAAAGGCTGGCTCATCTTATGAAGATATTATAGAAACATTTTATAATAAAATAAATATAATAAGTGAATAATACGCAGGATTATGGAAAGCATATTAACATAGAAAGGTTTTGATAACTGTAGGTTTTACCTACAGCACCGGACTTTATGCCCTTTATGGGCAGGAATGGAGGTTAATATGGATAAGAACACAGCCAGTAAGACAAAGATAGTTTCAATCGTTATATCATTAGGAATTATTGCAACACTTATTATAGGAGTAATTTCGGTGGTAAGAAGCGTTAATTCCAATAGAAATAATGAGAATAACATTGTTAATCTTAATGAAACTCAGGAAAATGTTGCAATAAAGACAGAAGATGTGACGGACGATGTGCTGGGGAATATCGATGATGAATTACAGGAAGCTAATGCTGGTGCAAGTATGGCGGTGGATACAGATAATATCAGTAATAAAGCAGATAATACTTATAACACACATAAAGCTGGCACTGACGATGCAGATAAGGAAACTGAGCCGACAGTTCCACCGACTTTATCATCAGAAGAAGTTATGGCTGAGGCAATGAAGAATTTTGCATTTGATGAGAGCAACAAGCTTGCGTGGCCAGTGCTTGGTCAGATTGTACTCGACTATAATATGGACGAGACCATTTTCTTTAAGAGTCTTGGAATGTACAAATGTAATCCAGCAATAATTATACAATCCGAGGTAGGAACTAATGTTGCAGCGGCGGCATCGGGAATTGTAACAGATGTGGCTAATCTTTCAGAAACAGGAACAACAGTTACAGTATCAATTGGAAATGGTTATGAAACAACAACTGGTCTTATAGAAAATGTTAATTTGAAAAAAGGGGATAAGGTTGTAGCCGGACAGCTGATTGGTACAGTGGCAAGCCCAAGTGCATACTATATAGAAGAGGGTCCTGGAGTGTATTTCAAACTTACACAATATGGAGAACCAATAAACCCAGACACATATTTTGTGGAATAGATAAAATAAGCACCCACTTAATTTCTTACAATAGTTTCAAATCATATATTATTTATATACGGCTTACAGTGGGTGCTTTATATATATTTTATGTAATAGGAAAATCCGATAGAATTCCCTGTTAGATAAAAAGCAATATGTGCCGGTAATGCACACCCGTGCGAAGATGTAGTTTGTCGCAAACAACCGCACCTGACACGAGAATGTATTTTGCATATTCTTTTTATCTGGCAGTAGAATTAATTAAGTTCATTATTATAGGAATAGCGTGGCTTTCCTTGCTTTCTGACATAGCGTTGATATATGTCTGTCTGTTAGTATAGAGTTCATTAACAGCTTTTAATAAGCTTTCTGGTGTAAGGTCTTCCTCAAATAATACACTTGAATAACCGTGCTCCTGAAATGATTTTGCATTAAGAATCTGGTCGCCACGGCTTGCGTTAGCTGAAAGTGGAATTAAGAGGTTAGGCTTTTTAAGGGCTAATAATTCACATATAGCGTTAGCACCAGCTCTTGATATTACGATATCGCTTATTGCAAATAAATCGCGCATTTCCTCACTTATATATTCAAATTGTACATAGCCTTCAATGTTGTTAAGTGAGTTATCAGTCTTGCCTTTTCCACAAAGGTGAACAACCTGATAATCTTTAAGAAGTTCAGGAAGAACTTTTCTTACCGCTTCATTAACGTGAACAGCACCAGTACTTCCGCCGACAACCATAATTATTGGTTTGCCACTTGTGAAATTGCAAAGCTTAAGTCCGGCAAGCTTATTACCCTGTAAAAGCTCCTGACGGATAGGAGAGCCTGTAAGAACAGCCTTGTCAGCAGGAAGGTACTTGATAGTTTCAGGAAAATTACAGCATACCTTTGTAGCCTTTTTAATAGCTATTCTGTTGGCAAGTCCTGGTGTCATATCTGATTCGTGTATGATAACAGGAATGTGCTTGTGTCCAGCTGCAAGTACAACTGGAACAGATACGAAGCCGCCCTTTGAGAATATGATATCAGGCTTAATTCTTCTCATAAGCCTGCGTGCCTGAAAATATCCCTTTATAACCCTGAATGGGTCAGTAAGATTTTTAAAGCTCTTATAACGTCTTAATTTACCTGAAGATATTCCATAGTAGGGAATATCCAGATTTTCTATTAATGTCTTTTCGATTCCAGTGTATGAACCAATATAGAATACTTCGTAGCCAGCTTCCTTAAGGCTGGGAAGTAATGCTATATTAGGTGTTACGTGGCCGGCTGTACCACCACCTGTTAATATAATCTTTTTCATAGCCAATCCTCATTTTCTTAATTATAATTATTGTTTATGGTAAATTTTAAAATTTTATAGCAGTAATTTACTGTTGCATTAGTGAGTGTCAGAATTCACGCGGTGTTATTATATTTTGTGTGAAAACCTTTCCTTGAAACTGCAATGCCTGCATAGCGGTTCAACTGCATATTTGTCATTGAATCCCTGAACAAATGCCTTGCTTTTATCGCTTTCAAGTATATCAGAAAGCGGAGTATCAAGTATATTGCCAAGAGCCATAACGCCGTTGCCGTCAAGACAGCAGGGTACAACTGTTCCATCACTTAATATGGCAATATGTGTGCGTATTCCCTGACAGAAGCCGCGTTCGTTATAATAACTTCCGTTAAGTTCAGGCCATTCAAATGGACTTTGCACATTGACATAAAGATGACGTTTGATAGTGCAGTTTCGCTCACCAAATAAAAATGGCTCATTTTTCGTGTTCCATAATCTTAACGAAATCTCTGTATCAGTCTTATCAAGAAGTGTCTCACAGGAATAGAACAAATCATTAATATAAGTATCCATATCTATGCAGTCGTTGTCATCGGCACTGTGCATAGATACATTAATCTGGTGTACTGGATATTTAATCAAAGTATCAAGTCTTTGTCTTATAAGCGTTCCATTGGTAGTGAGGTTGACCGTTATGCCACAATCCCTGCACAGGGAAAGTATGTCGGCAAGCTGTGGGTGAAGCAGTGGCTCACCCTTGACGTGAAGATATATATAATTCGTATACGGACGTATTTCATCAAGTATATGTCCGAAATCTTCAATCGGCATAAAATGTGCCGGGCGTTTGGTTTCCTGACAGAAAGAGCATTTCAGATTACAGGAACTTGTTATTTCTATATATATTCGTTTGAAGCGTTTAATATTTCCCATAAATTACTTATTGGCAATATATTGCTTGAGTGCAGTTGCAAGCTGGTCAGGACAGGATGTTGGCTTAAAGCCGCATTTAATTCCTTCCATACGTTTGATAGCTTCGTTAACGTCCATACCCTCAACGAGTGCGGCAACACCCTGAGTATTACCAGAACAGCCACCATCAAACTTAACGCCAGTAACCTTATTATCGACTACATCGAATTCAATAGAACGTGAACATACGCCTCTTGTAGTATATTTCATAATTATCCTCATTTCTACGCACAGTCAGTTAATACAAAAATATTATATAGACGGAAATGCATTGTGTGCGTTCAACGCATCCGAAGTTTCGAAGAAACATCTAAGTGACTACGAAGTAGTCATATTATATCATATGCCCTGCGTTGTTTTTCAACGCATCCGAAGTTTCGAAGAAACTTCTAAGTGACTACGAAGTAGTCATATTATATCATAGTTTTTGCGCAGTTTTTCAGCGCATCTGAAGTTTCGAAGAAACTTCTAAGTGACTACGAAGTAGTCATATTATATCATAGTTTTTGCGCAGTTTTTCAGCGCATCTGAAGTTTCGAAGAAACTTCTAAGTGACTACGAAGTAGTCATATTATATCATAGTTTTTAAAGAGTTGTATTATGTAAGATGTAATTAATTCAATATTCAGGTGAAAATCAGAGTAAATCAAATGATTTTCGTTTATGATGTTATAGTGATTAATATTTAAAAATAAAGCCTGACACAAACATTGTGATATTGCCAATTAATTGGTACAATAAGTAAAACGCATTTTAACTGTGAATAATTAACTAATAAAGTAATAACAGGAGATTAGTGTGGAAAACAGATTTTCACACAGTGGATTTGTGTCTGTGCGTACCATACACAAACCAGTATGCGAAAAATGTGCGCAGAAATGAGGATTATTATGATAGGTATTATTGGAGCTATGGACGAAGAAGTAGCTAAGATAGTTGAAGCTATGGAAATTGAAAGACAGGAAGATAAGGCTTGTATGTCATTTAAGGCTGGAAAGCTTAATGGCAAAGATGTTGTTGTTGTAAGAAGCGGTATCGGCAAGGTAAATGCGGCAGTATGTACACAGATACTTGTAGATGATTTCGGCGTTGATTATGTTATTAATACAGGAATTGCAGGTTCACTTAAGGCAGAGATTAATATTGCAGATATTGTTATATCAAGTGATGTATTACATCACGATATGGATGCTTCAGGATTTGGATATCCTTTAGGACAGATTCCAAGAATGGACGTATTGTCTTTTGAAGCAGACAAGCACCTTATAGATGTTGCCAAAGAGGCTTGTGCTAAGGTTCTTCCAGAGATAGGTACACATATTGGCAGGGTTGTAAGCGGTGACCAGTTCATATCAGACAAGGCTGTTAAAGAAAGAATATCAGCTAATTTTGATGGATACTGCACAGAGATGGAAGGTGCAGCAATTGCACAGGCAGCATATCTTAATAAAGTTCCATTTGTTATATTAAGAGCAATCTCAGATAAGGCTGATGACAGTGCAACTATGGATTACCCTACATTCGAGAAGCAGGCGATTGAGAATTCGGTTAAGCTGCTTAAGGAATTGGTGGGACAGATATAGATATAGACAGATATAATTTCTGCTGATTTATTATGTCGGACGCGGAGTGCGGTTGTGGCAAATGGTTGTGACAAACGGACGGGCTGTGGCTAGGGGCTGTGGTGGTGCGTGTGAGACTGCTATAAGATAATTGGATATTACTAAGTCATTCCCGGTGGAGTTATGGTGCCGGACGCACCGCTCCAAATTCGCCATCGTGGCTCAGTTGTCGCTTGCCCAGACCTCGTGTCTGGGCATTGCTGTATGGTGGAGGGAATGACTAAGAAATATCAGCAATTATCTTATAATGTCAGTCCTCACACGCACCACCACAGCCCCTACCCGCACCCCTGTCGGGTTGCGATGGCAGGGGCACACACTACCGGGGTTGCGGATAATAGGGCAGAAATATGGCTGGGAAGGGAGATAGGAGTGTGGCTGTCAAGATGTAGTGGTTGGAAAGCTGTACAAATCAGTGGGACCTGTAGTTCGTGAAGTTAGCTGTAGAGGTGTACTGTATATTCCTTCACAATGCAGGAATTAAGGCAGACGGCTGGACGGTTGTGTCAGCGTGGGCTGGCGGAGGCTTGTTACGCAAGTATTATAAGCACAATTGAGATACAACTTAGTCTTTCCCCTCACCAAACAGCAATGCCCAGACACGAGGTCTGGGCAAGCGACAACTGAGCCACGATGGCGAATTTGGAGCGGTGTGTCCGTTCTCTTTGCCTATCGGGAAAGGCTTAGTAGTATCCAATTGTCTTATAACTTAAGTAACGAGCCCCCAGCCAGTCCAGCCACACAACCCCCCAGCCGTCTGCCTTAATTCCGTCCGTTATAAGCCATAATTATATAATCATAAATCCAATATTACAGAAATTTATATCATATCATCTTTATAATGCCCTGATAGCGCGCAACCGCCTAAATCCCAAGCATCTGACTATAAACCTTCAATGCCCCATCAGTATCGTGTGCCAGCACTCTCTTAGCAAGCACCTTTCCAAGCTGTACGCCTTCCTGATCGAAGCTGTTGATATTCCATAAAAATCCCTGGAACATAACCTTATTCTCAAAATGAGAAAGTAAAGCACCTAAAGACTTAGGAGTAAGCTTATCTCCAGTTATAATGCTTGAAGGTCTTCCACCTTTGAAAGTCTTATT
This sequence comes from Lachnospira rogosae (ex Hitch et al. 2025), assembly GCF_040096455.1. Classification (NCBI taxonomy): domain Bacteria; kingdom Bacillati; phylum Bacillota; class Clostridia; order Lachnospirales; family Lachnospiraceae; genus Lachnospira; species Lachnospira rogosae (ex Hitch et al. 2025). The sequence goes on from NZ_JBBMER010000010.1 coordinate 56,287, forward strand.
AGGGTTATTGTCATCTTTTCCACACGCAAATGCAACAATCTGAGCCGCTACATTAGCACATAACTTTTGCTGGCTTGTGCTGTCCTGAATAGTAACATCATTTTCAAGCTGGCTGTTCTTAAATCCAATGAACTGTAAAGGAACGATATTAGTTCCCTGATGAAGGAGCTGATAGAAAGAATGTTGTCCGTTAGTTCCTGGTTCACCGAATATTACTGGACCTGTAGGGTAATTAACCGGTTCATTAAATCTGTTGACGGACTTACCATTAGACTCCATATCAAGCTGCTGTAAATGTGCGGGGAAACGGCTTAAGCCCTGTGAGTATGGAAGTACAGCAGTACATTCATATCCAAGTACATTACGTTCATATACGCCGATAAGTGCATCAAGCATTGCTGGGTTCTTAAGAACGTCTTTGTTTAATGCAAGCTTGTCTTCCGCAGAAGCACCTTCAAGGAAATCCGCGAATACATCAGGACCAAATGCCAATGATAATACAGCACCGCCTACAGATGATGTTGAAGAGAAACGTCCTCCGATGTAATCGTCCATATAAAATGCATCTAAATAATCATCACTTTTGGCAAGAGGTGAGGTCTCGCTTGTTACTGCAATCATATGCTTTGCAGGGTCAAGACCAGCTTCCTTAAGAGCATTTTTAACAAATGATTCATTAGTTAACGTCTCAAGAGTTGTTCCAGACTTAGATACAAGAATGAATAATGAGTGTGCAACATCAATAGAAGTAAGTACAGCAGATGCATCATCTGGATCTACATTACTTATAAAATGAGCTTCCATTTTAAATGAATTATTCTTTTTAGCCCAGTTCTCAAGAGCAATATACATAGCACGAGGACCTAAATCACTTCCACCGATACCAATCTGAACAACAGTTGTGAACTTCTCGCCAGCACCATTAGTAATAGCACCATTATGTACCTTGTCAGCAAATTCAGCGATACGCTTCTGTTGTGTTGTATAGAATGTACGCTTGTCTACGCCGTCAGCATTAACAGCTTCACCGAGCTGTCCGCGTGTCATATGGTGGAGTACAAGTCTGTTCTCGCCGGTATTAACAACTTCGCCATTGTAAAGAGCAGCAAATTTGTCTGAAAGTTCAGCTTCTGTAGCAAGCTTTTCAAGTGCCTTAAGAGTTGTATCATCTACTTTCTTAGCTGCGAAGTTGTAGTTAAGTCCCTCAGCCATAGGAATATTATATGTCTTAACACGTTCAGCACCAGCTTCGCCCGACATAACCTTATTAAGGTCAACAAGCGGAGTTTCCTTTAATTCCTTAAAAGCTTCAAGTGTGTCAAGATTGTTCCAATTAATCATAAAATATCTCCTCCTAGTATAATTGAGTTGTAGGTAATTGCGAAAACTGCTAAGACCATTCGCAATTACCTATAATAAGTTGCAACATTAAAAGATATAATGCCAGAATATATCGAAATAACATTTAAAATGTTATCCATTAAGGCATTATATTGATATATTGTCGCACAAAATATCTTAATTGAATTATACTATCAATGTCTGTCGAATACAAGGAGAAAAGTCGTTATTATCTATCATTTTCCATCTGCTTAAGTTCGGGGAGAATGGTACACAGCATAGTTATAAAACATATGCTTCCGCCAATTATATTAGATACAGGTTCGGCTGCAAATACACCATTTGTTCCCATATTAAGAGCGTAAGGCATAATATATGTAAGAGGTATTACAATAAATACTTTTCTTAATAAAGAGAAGAATATAGCCTGTTTTTTCTTATTAAGGGATTTGAAAATGGTCTGTCCGATGTATTGCAGGTCCATAAATATAAAGGCGGCAAAATATATCTTCAATGCTGATACTGCATCTTCCATAAGTGAAGTATCAGAGCTGAAAATATTAATAAGCATATGAGGGGCAAGAAGTATTATGCTCCACATAACTGCGGTATATCCTAATATTAATGCCCCCATAGTAAGTCCGGCTTTACGCACCCTTCCTGGCCTTTTGGCACCATAATTATAGCTGATAATTGGTGAAGAACCTTCGTTGATTGCGTATATAGGTGTCTCAACCATTTGCCGTATGCTTGAAACAATAGTCATTACAGAAATGTAAATATCGCCGCCGGTAACTGAGAGAACATTGTTACAGCATATTGATACAAGGCTGTTAGTAAGCTGCATTACAAAGCCGGAAGTACCAAGGCTGATTATATCTTTTGCAAAATTCAGACATTGTGGCAGTTCATTTTTTCTTATAAAGCTTATCTTTAATTCAGCTTTAAATCTTAAGAAATATATTACAAATGAAGCTGACATAAGCTGTGAAATAACAGTTGCCACAGCCGCACCTTTTATTCCAAGATTAAGGATAAATATAAACACCGGGTCTAATATAAGATTGGCAATAGCACCGATTGCAACAGAGAGCATACCGATTGTTGAGTAGCCCTGTGCATTGATAAATGGGTTCATTCCTGTTGCTATCATTGAAGGAAGGGTTCCGATAAGGTAAATGCACAGATAAGGAAATGCGTACTTAAGTGCTGTGTCAGAAGCTCCAAATAGTGTGAGCAGAGGGGCTGCAAATAAGAGGCATATGCACATAAGAATAATTGCGGAGCCGCAAAGCATTGTAAAAGAAGTGTTCATAATGGTGTTAGCACTTTTTTCATCACCCATTCCTCTCTTAATTGAGAATAAAGGTGCACCTCCGCTTCCAAAGAGATTGCTGAAAGCGGTCATAATCATAATTATTGGAAAGCATAGTCCAACTGCACCAAGGGCATTTGTTCCGACATCGGGAATTCTTGCAATGTACACTCTGTCTACAATATTGTATAACAGACTTAAAATCTGTGCCACAAGCATAGGTATAGCCGCATTTAAAATATTATTGGTTATAGTTCCATTTTCAAAATCAATACGTTTCATATATTTCACTTTCTCCATTGTGATTAAAAAGTTATTAATAAAGATTATATATTTAATATTACATTTAATATTACATATATAAATATTAATGTATAAAATGTTATTCCTTAAAACGATTGCAAGTATATCACTTTGATATTGTAAACACAAATTAAAACTTATGTAAAATTAAACGATAACATTTACAATTGAATTATAAATTACAGAGAAGTATAATTGAAATGTCAGAAAATGAGGCCGTGAAAAGTTATGTTTTAAAGGCATACAAAGGCAGAATGGAGGTATTATTATTATGAAAATTCTTATGCTTGATTCGTCTACATACGGAGAAGATGTTAATGTAGACAAGTTCTATGGTCTTGGTGAGGTTAAGAGCTACCAGACAAGTACAAGGCAGGAGGCACTTGAAAGAACTGCAGGGTTTAATCCGGACGTTGTTATTATCAATAAGATTGTTGCAGACAAGGAATTTATAGATTGTGCACCAGCTTTAAAGATGATAGCAGAAACAGCAACGGGTTATAATAATATTGATATTAATTATGCTAAGGAAAAGAATATAAGAGTAGCCAATGTTGCGGGATATTCAACAGACTCAGTTGTACAGCATACATTTGCATTGGGACTGTATCTTATAGAGAAGATGAATTATTATGACAACTATGTTAAATCAGGTGAGTATGCAGAATGTCCGATTTTCTCACATTTTTCCAATGTATTCCACGAACTTTCAGGAAAGACATGGGGCATAGTTGGTCTTGGAACTATAGGAAAAGGTGTTGCAAAGATAGCCTCAGATTTCGGATGTAAGGTTATATATTATTCAGCAAGTGGAAAGACACAGGATGTGCCTTATGAGAGAGAAGAGTTTGACGAATTCTTGAAAAAATCAGACATAATATCTATTCATGCACCACTTAATGATAAGACCAATAATCTTTTTAATAAAGAAGCATTTGATAAGATGAAGACAAGTACAGTGCTTTTAAATCTTGGACGAGGTCCTATCGTTAATGATGCAGATTTAACAGAGGCACTTGAACAGGGAAAGATTGCTGCGGCAGGACTTGATGTACTTGGAAAAGAGCCTATAGAAAAGGATAACCCGCTTCTTAGGATTAAGGATAGCACAAAGCTTGTGATTACACCACATGTAGCGTGGGGCACAGTAGAAGCAAGAACAAGACTTATGGACGAAGTATATGAGAATATTGCAGCTTTCACTAAGGGTGAAGCAAGAAATGCGGTAGTGTAAGTGTAGAAGAAATGGCAGTATAATAAGCGGAATGGAGAAGCGTATGCAGATTTTATCAGTTAATGATGATGAATTTAAGAAATATGGACGTGTAGTTGATAATGTGGATTTTACAGAGCTTATACAGGAATTAAAAAGAACTCCAATACCATCAGGTGTTGTATATGAACCAGCAGTAAAGGAGCTTGAAGCACTTCCTATAAGGCTTGACATTTCCTCAGTTGTATATGGTGAAATGCCAATTCAGATAGGTTACTGTAATGGACATAATTCAAAGCTTAATGCACTTGAGTATCACAGGGATTCAGAGATTAATATTGCGGCTACGGATATGATTCTTATGCTGGGACTGCTGACAGATGTTAACGATGATTATATATATGACACAGCTAATGTAAAAGCTTTCAGGGTTCCAGCAGGAACGGCTGTTGAAGTGTATTCTACAACACTTCATTATGCGCCTTGCGGCATAGATGGTAAGGGATTTCAGGTTGCAGTCGTGCTTCCAAAGGGAACTAACTATCCATTAAAGTCAAAGCATATAAGAATAGATAATAAAACAGCCAGCACCTCAAATGAGAATACTGGCAGTAGTAATATCAATGAAGATGCACTTCTTGCGGCTACTAATAAGTGGCTTATAGGCCACGCCGAAGGCGGTCTTGATGATAGTGCATATATTGGACTTAAGGGTGAGAATATTGAGATTTAATCTTCTTCAATAACCTGAACTTCCATATAAGCAAAGTCAATTGAATCAATAAAATTATCTTTAGTAAATCTTACTTTAGAGTGACGCTGGAAGTCTGCTATATTAGAGTCAAGCCATATAGGCTCGCTCAGATCGAATGTATAGCAGGCTTCTTTTATGCCATCAAATATCTTTTTGGTTCTGTTAATATCTATATCAGAATTAGCATAGACCATATCTTTCATAAGATGATTGGACTCATCGAAAAGTTTACACCATAATCGAAACATATATTTTCTCCGTTCTTACATTAATATAGGCTGGTAATCTGTGGCTGTATTATATGTCTGTGTCGCAGCTGAATTTTAGCTGCGAGTCGTAACTTGTTGTATTACTCACTAGCACGCTCTGAGAATATTATGTTATATTCATTTGAAGGGTATACCTGACTAATAAATGAAGTAAGAATAGTCTTAGCGTTATCAAGTGCCCTGTCGTACAAGCCGCTGTTTATTGCGTCTGATAAAGCATTTTCTCTTAGCTGGATTAAAGAGTCGTTATGCTCAGTAAGTGTTATAGGAGAGAAAATGTTGTTCTCCTCGTGTAGTACTTTGAAGGAGTCAAGGTCAATGTCAGCCGATAAAGTCTTAACTTCAGGAATGTCTACATATATGTTATGGCTTGTATCGTCAGTGTCGCCGAGCTGCCATTTGACATCGCTGAAATTAATTCCAGCCTTGATAGTTGTATTATATGTATATATGTATTTGGATTGTGTCAAAGGTATGCTTACATTAAACAGCTTAAGGTCTTTGGTTTCAACCCTTACAGTAGTGGTTGTTACTGACTGGGTTGCAAGCTCACCGATATTTTCAAAGCCGATTTCTGTAATCTTTTCATCAGAAACGTAATTGCTTTTAGCTTCTTTTCTTGTGTATACAAGCACAGCACATAATAATATGATGATTATTACAGCGATTATAAATTTAATATCGAGTACCTTTTGTAACTTATTGCGGGACATAGTAATCCTCCATAGTAGTAGTTTTATAATAGCGTTGTTGCATATATATTAATCATATTAATGCGATTTTATCATAATGTAATAAACAGGTCAAAAATATTTTTGTCTTATAGGTTAATAAAGTGCTGGAATTTTAAAAATGGAATTCTGTTATGTGCAATTTGATATATAATAAAGAAACCTGATGCTTACGCACCAGGCTTCTAATATGTGATACATATAATAAAGATTAGCAGAAGACCGGCATATAAAAGAGGGAAGCCAGTCTGTTTGGACTACTAGTCCATATTAACATTAAGATGTCTAGGAAGACCATCAACCATAATTGGTGAAAGTTCAGCCTGAATTAATGGTCTGATATAGTGAATAAGGTCTTCTGTGACAAAATCATCTTCAGTAATCCACTCAAGTGGAACTTTCTTCTCGATGTTGGCAATCTGGTGTACATCGTGTGTTTCTGTAATGCACATATATGGATCATCAGAAACTCTCTTAAGTACAACAACTTTACCAGTCTCGCCTTCAAATGCAGCCTTAACAGCAGCACCACCAACGTTGAATGCTTCTGTGATATCTGTACGAGATGTCATATGAGCTGCACAACGCTGTAATGTTGATAATTCAATAGCTCTTGTCTTGATACCAAGTTCAGAACCGACTTTGTTAGCAAGGAACTTAGCAGAACTAGCTAACTGCTTGTGACCGAAAGCATCAACGAATTCAACGTGGTCAGAAAGTTCAAATACATATCTTCCGTCCATAACTTTAATACCTTCAGAAACGGCGATTACCATTGAACGTCCCTTAGAAGCGATTTCTTTAACTCTTTCAAGGAAGTGGTCAATATCAAATACCTTTTCTGGAAGATAAATGAGGTCTACGCCTTCACAATCCTCGCCTCTTGCAAGAGCAGAAGCGGCTGTAAGCCAACCAGCATTACGTCCCATAATCTCAACGATAGTTACTGTTGGATAGTCATATACAAGACCATCGCGGATAATCTCTTTCATAGTAGCGGCTATGAATTTAGCAGCACTACCAAATCCAGGAGTGTGGTCAGTAACTGCAAGGTCATTATCGATTGTCTTAGGAACACCCATAAACTTGATATCACTGCCTACAAGAAGAGCGTAGTCAGAAAGCTTCTTGATAGTGTCCATTGAATCGTTACCACCTATGTAGAAGAAGTATGAAATGTTGAGTTCTTTAAGTATTTCAAAAATCTTCTCGTAAGTATCTCTGTCATCAGATATTTCTGGGAGCTTATAACGACATGAACCTAAATAAGAAGAAGGTGTTCTTTTTAAAAGGTCGATATCGATATCAGTCTTAATCTTCTCTGAGAGATCTACATACTGCTTGTCAAGCAGACCCTTGATGCCGTGAAGCATACCATATACTTTGTTAGCTCCTCTATCTTTTGCTGTCTTGAATACACCTGCAAGACTTGAATTGATTACGGAAGTTGGTCCACCAGACTGTCCTACGATAACATTACCTAACATAAATGTCCTCCGAAAATTATTATAATAATAAAGATGTAAACAGACCTAAATTCCCTCTAGACTTAAATCTGTCATAAATATTTTATTAAATTAATATTAACATAATTAAAGCAATCATACAACTTAAAAAAGATAATTAATTTAATAAATTCTTCCCACCAAAACAGGAAACTTTCAAAATATTTATAATATGATATAATGAGCGCAAAAGGAAAGGAAGCGGCTGCGAAGCAGACATTTACTTTTCTTGCGCCATTAACGAACGAACAGCCATGCGAAGCAGGGCGGGATAGCGCGTAGCGCGGGTTCGTGAGTGTACGGGTTAAGAAAGAGTAAATTATGATATAATATGACTACTTCGTAGTCACTTAGAAGTTTCTTCGAAACTTCGGATGCGTGGAAAAGCAACGCCCGACAGTCAAGGGAAGCAAAGCTTTCCAAGACGCACCCGGCGAGGCAAATTAGCAAAAAGAAAAAAGCAAAAGGAAGAAAACCATAAGAAACGAAAGGACAATTGAAAGATGAGCAAACAGACATGGAAACCCGGCAATATGTTATACCCAGTACCAGCAGTAATGGTTAGCTGTCAAAGAGAGGGTGAGAAGCCTAACATAATTACTGTTGCGTGGGCAGGAACAATATGTTCTGACCCTGCTATGGTGTCAATATCAGTGAGAAAGGAAAGATACAGCCATGATATTATAAAAGATTCAGGCGAATTTGTGGTCAATCTCACAACAAGAAAGTTATGCTATGCAACTGATTACTGCGGTGTTAAATCTGGAAGAAATACGGATAAATTCGCAGATATGCACCTTACACCACAGCAATCGGTTAAGATAGCTGCACCGGCAATAAAGGAAAGCCCTGTTAATATTGAATGTAAGGTTAAGGATATTATAGAACTTGGAAGCCACGATATGTTTATAGCGGAAGTTGTAGCTGTAAATGTAGATGAGAAGCTTCTTGACAGCAAGGGTGCATTAAGGCTTCAGGATGCTGACCTTATAGCATATTCACACGGACAGTATTACACACTGGGAGATAATATAGGCAAGTTTGGATACTCAGTTAAGAAGTAAAGGGTTTATTGCGTAGCACGGAACAATTTGTAGGTATCAAAGTCTGGGGCTTTTGACCCCGGCATCATAATAATGAACAGTTCATTATTATTTCATTATTTATAAGAAGTGTAAGACTTTACAAATAAGCATATGCGTGGTAGTATAAAATTTGTTACGAAAATGTTACAGAAATATTACGTCATCATATTATACGAATAATGGCATTAAATATACTATTTGTTGGAGGAATGTATGACACGCATAACGAGATATGGTAGGGAGATGAGAACTACCTTTATCGCGACAATGTTTATTGCATGCCTTGTAATAGTGATAGGTATTCCATTTGTATCAAAGCAGATGTTTGATAATGAGGTGGGATATTACAGTATTTCTATTCAGGGTAATTATATTGGCGCTGCTAATACAGAAGACGAAGTCAATGTTGCATTGGCTGATGCAAGATTACAGCTCTGCAAAGAATTTGCAGATTATATATATATGGACTGCGATGTTAAGATAACAAAGCAGAGAAGAGCGATAGCGAAACGTATGACTACCAAGCAGTTACAGAATGCAATATACAGTTCATTATTTGACTGTATCGTTGATGTTGAAACACAGCTTGCTTATACTGTAAGGGTTGATGATAATATGGTAACTCTTGCTACTAAAGAAGAAGTTGAGGAGTTATTCAGAAAGATTATACAGCCATACAATGTAGCTGATGAGTTTGAACCTGTCATAAAGGCTGGAACATCGATTGATGAACAGTACACAATTGCTATCAATAAGAATGAGGAAGAGTCAGTTCAGGATACACAGATAGTTGCTTCATTCTTTGAAGATAATAATTCGGAAAATGGAACTAACAAGAAATCGCCTGACCAGCTTATGGGAATTGATTTTGCGGAAAATGTATCTGTTAACGCAGTAAGCGGGGATAAGGCAGATGTAGTGTCTGTACAGGAAGCTTATGACATTTTAACAAGAGAGAATAAATCCCAGGTATCTTATATAATAAAGGAAGGCGATACTCTTGAACAGATTGCCAAAGATTGTCAGATGACTTTGGATGATCTGCTTAAGCTAAATGACATAGCTTCACAAAATGTGGTTGTTGTACCAGGCGATGAGCTTGTGGTAACAGTACCGGATACGCAGATAACAGTGCTTACAACCAAGCAACTCTCGTATGATGAGGACTACAAGGCGGAAGTGAGTTATATTGACGATAATAATAATTCAAGAGGGACTAATACAATTCTTGATGAGGGAACGTCAGGAAAAAGAACGGTGGTTGCTAATGTCACATATGCTAATGGCAGGGAAGTGGCAAGAGATATTGTAAAAGAGAATATAACAGAGGAGTCAAAGCCTGGGAAGATTGCAGTGGGAACCCTTACACAGACTGATTATATTAAGCCGGTGGCAGGAACTTTTGTTTCGGGTTATGGAACTGGAGAAGATACAGTTAATTACGGCGTTGACTGGACGTGTAGTGAAGGCATAACAGTTGTTGCAGCAAGAGCTGGTAAAGTTACAAGAGCAGGCTGGTATGGTGGATATGGTTACTGTGTTGATATACAGCATGAAGATGGAAGCCTGACAAGGTATGCTAATAACGGCAGACTTACTGTCAGTGTTGGAGAGCAGGTAAGTCAGGGTCAGCAGATAGCGTTAAGTGGAAGCACAGGCGATGTGACAAGTCCACGTCTGCATTTTGAAATATGGATTGATGGCACAAGGGTTAATCCTCTTAATTATGTTAATAAGAACTAGAATAAAACGTACAAAGGGTGTGGATATTTTCCATACCCTTTTTAAATCATAATAAAATGCGGATAAGACAGATTGACATAATGATATGGTGTGATATAATCATAAGGATATTGAAATATTTGAACATATGCCTTAATATATTTAAGGATAACGATAGAGTAATACCATAATTGTAACGGTATAGAATATGAGATTATGGTTAAGATATTTAGAGATTAGTAACTTTTTATGAATTAGTAAGTAGTGACAGAGGTGCGAATTATGGAACAGTATGTTGTCAAGGGAGGAGTGCCACTTCGTGGAGAGGTGTCCATAGGTGGAGCAAAGAATGCCGCACTTGGTATTCTGGCAGCAGCAATTATGACGGATGAGACCGTAACAATAGAGAATGTGCCTAATGTAAGAGACACAAGAGTGCTATTACAGGCAATAGAGGGCATAGGTGCAAAGGTTAAATATATATATAACAACACAGTTCAGATTAACGGGGGTTCAATAAGCGATCTTAATGTTGAATACGAATATATCAGAAAGATAAGAGCTTCTTATTATTTACTTGGGGCACTTCTTGGAAAGTATAAGGAGTCCAATGTGGCACTTCCGGGTGGCTGTAATATAGGAAGCAGACCAATAGACCAGCATTTAAAGGGCTTTAAGGCTCTTGGAGCAAAGGTAAATATTGACCACGGAGTTGTAAGTGCGAAGGCAGAAAATCTGGTTGGAGGTCATATTTATTTTGATGTTGTAACAGTTGGAGCAACAATTAATCTTATGATGGCATCGTGTATGGCTGAGGGAGAGACAATTCTGGAGAATGCGGCAAAAGAGCCACATATTGTAGATGTAGCGAACTTTCTTAATGCTATGGGTGCTAATATTAAAGGTGCAGGAACAGATGTTATAAGAATTAAGGGTGTGAACAGGCTTCACGGTTGCACATATTCAATAATACCTGACCAGATTGAAGCTGGTACATTTATGATGGCAGCAGCAGCCACAAGAGGAGATATTGTTATTAAAGATGTAATTCCAAAGCATCTTGAGTCAATAACAGCAAAGCTTCTTGAGATGGGCTGTAAGCTTGTTGAGGGCGATGACTGGATAAGAGTTATAGCTGAGGGTGAAGTGGGAAGCACTAATGTAAAGACGCTTCCGTATCCTGGTTTTCCTACAGATATGCAGCCTCAGATAGCGGTAGCACTTGCGCTTGCCAAGGGTTCTAGTATGGTTACGGAAAGCATATTTGAGAACAGATTCAAGTATGTTGATGAACTTAACAGAATGGGTGCTAAGATAAAGGTTGAAGGTAATACAGCATATATAGAAGGTGTGGAGAAGTTCACATCGGCTCAGTTATCTGCACCTGATTTAAGAGCCGGAGCGGCTCTTGTTATTGCTGCACTTGCGGCTGACGGAATTTCACAGATAGATGATATTGAATATATTCAGAGAGGTTATGAGGATTTTGAAGGTAAGCTCTCAGCACTTGGTGCAATTATTGCTAAAGTGGATTCAGAAAGAGAACTTCAGAAGTTCAAATTAAAGATTGGCTGATAATAATGGACTGCGGATATTTTTATGATATCTGTAGTTCATTTTATTTTTATATTTTTAATACTTTGTTATAATAATAGTGTGCTAATTTGTGGTATTATTATAAAGTGATTAATATATTTATATAATGATGTCCGATTTATAATAATAATGTTAAGATGTTATAACATTTGGATATTTAATATATAATATTTAGAGAGAATACATATTTATAGCAAGAGGAATATATGAAATTAAGAGATAAGTTAAAGATTTCATTCTGTGTAATGATAGTACTTCCGGTTATTATGCTGTGTGTGTTTGTCGTAGGAATTTTCAAAATGCAGTCAGACAGCATATGCAAGACATATAATGTTGAAGGTGATACGGTGTTATTATATTTTTATTCGCCTATGACGTTGTTTGGAAGCATAACCGATGATGTGTATGAGCAGGTAAGAGAACAGGCAGAGACCGAACCAGAGAAGTTTAATAACAGAATATATCTAGAGGAGCTTAATGATACATTAAAAGAAAAGTTATCAAAACTTGTTGTAAGAAAGAATAATAATGTTATATACAATTCGACAGGGTTAAGTTCAACAGAGCTTATTAATATACTTCCAGAGTATGAGATAGATGGAAGTAATATTGTAGATGTTGCAACATATAAAGGCGGAAGCTATCACAGCCTTATAAAACAGGTTGATTTTACAGATAATTTCGGGAATACATATAGTGTATCAATACTCACTTCTGTTAAACAGAGTGTTCCACAGATAAGACATATGATTGTTGAGCTTATAGTAGTTATAATACTTATTCTTGCAATTACGAGCCTTATTCTTAATCTGTGGATATATAGTTCGATTATTAAGCCGGTTAATAAGCTTAAGCTTGCGACAGATAATATTAAAGAAGGCAATTTTGATTTTGAGATGCCCAAAGTACCTGATAATGAGATTGGAGATGTGTGCAAGGATTTTGAGGAAATGCGTCTTATATTAAAGAAGTCGTCAGAGGACAAGCTCCAGTCGGATAAAGAAGAGAAGGAACTTATAAGAAACATTTCCCACGACCTAAAGACACCTCTTACAGCAATCAAAGGATATGTAGAGGGCTTAAGGGATGGAATTGCAGATACACCTGAGAAGCAGGCAAAGTATGTTAAGACAATTGCTAATAAGGTTAATGATATGGATAAGCTAATAGATGAGCTTACTATATATTCAAGGCTTGATGCTAACAGGGTATTGTATACATTTGTTAAATTTGATGTGTCAGAATATTTTGATGACTGCTGTGATGAGATAGGAACAGAGCTTGATGCGGCAGGTATAGAGCTTAATTACAGAAATCATATTAAAGAGCCGGTCATAATTGCCGCTGACCCAGAGCAGTTAAAGAGAGTTATCAATAATATTATCAGCAACTCAGTTAAGTATATGGCTGAGGGGCGCAAGGGAAAGATAGATATAGATTTGTATGATGAGAGTGATTATGTACACATCATCATTGCAGATAATGGCAAGGGAATAGCTGGAAAAGATGTTTCGCATATATTTGAAAGGTTCTATAGAACTGATGAGTCGCGTAACTCGAAACAAGGAGGAAGCGGCATAGGTCTTGCGATTGTAAAGAAGATTGTCGAGGACCACAAAGGAAAGATATGGGCAGAGAGTGTTGAAGGAGAAGGCACTACAATGCATTTGAATTTACTCAAATATAATGTGCAGAACCCACAGCCTAAAGAATAACAGATTATAGAAAGATGAGGAATGAGATTATGAGCAAAGTATTAATAGTAGAAGACGAGGAAGCAATTGCAGATATTGAAAAGGATTATCTTGAATTAAGTGGATTTGAAGTAACAATATGCAAAGATGGTACAAGCGGACTTGCAGAAGCACTTGACGGAGAATATGACATCTGCATACTTGATGTTATGCTTCCGGGAATTGACGGATTTGAGATATGCAAGAAGGTAAGAGAGACTAAGAATATACCTATTATAATGGTATCAGCCAAGAAAGAAGATATTGATAAGATAAGAGGTCTTGGTGTAGGTGCTGATGATTATATGACTAAGCCATTTAGTCCAAGTGAACTTGTGGCAAGAGTTAAGGCTCACCTTTCAAGATATGAAAGACTTATTAACAGCTCGCAGCCAGAGAATGATATAATTGAAATACGTGGTATCAAGATTGATAAGACTGCAAGAAGAGTATTTGTTAATGGTGAGGAGAAGATATTTACAACAAAGGAATTCGATCTTCTTACATTCCTTGCTGAGCATCCTAATCATGTATATACTAAAGAAGAATTATTTAAGGAAATATGGGATATGGATTCTATCGGTGATATAGCTACAGTTACAGTTCATATTAAGAAGATAAGAGAAAAGATTGAGCTTGATACAAGCAAGCCACAGTATATTGAAACAATATGGGGTGTTGGCTACCGCTTCAAGTTATAATCAGTTAATGGGAGCCGTCAGGATGGATAACTCCCTGCGTTATGTAAGGAGTATTAACCATAAATTATCACATAAGTATATCATAATATAGAAAGAAGTGTTGAATATGATTATTGAGAAAGATTATTTTGATGCTGAGGAAGTTGATATTGCTAATGCAATGAATGATAAGTCAAGAGCACCTATAAGAAAGATACGTCTTGCAACAACTGATAGTAATAAGTATTATGCAAAGGCGATTCTTGTTGGAGATCAGGAAAATATTCTGTCAGGTGAAATAGTATTCAGACCGGATTCACAGGTTTCCAAGGAAGGTCTTGCTTTCAGTAAAGTCATTATAAAGGAAACAGCTGACGTTGAGGAATATTTTAAAAATCTTATCAGATTTGAAGGCTATAGAATTATAAGTGAGAAAGCTGACAGTGAGAATTTCAGGGCTGGATATGATGAATTATGTATGCAGGCTAATAAACTGTTATTTATGAAAAGTGAATAAACGGAAAGAGAATAGTTAAGATGTTAAATGTCATATATGAGGATAAAGATAAAATAATAGTTAATAAACCGGCAGGACAGCTTTCGCAGAGTGCCAGAGGCTTTGATATGGATCTGGTAAGCGAAGTGCTTACATATAGAAAGAATAAGGGTGAGGAAGCCTATGCGGCAATTATTAACAGGCTTGACAGACCAGTATCAGGTCTTGTGCTTATAGCAAAGAACAAGAAAGAAGCGGCAAGGCTTTCAGCACTTATGCAAAGGGAATCTTTATGCAAGCAGTATCTGGTACTTGTATGTGGCAGACCTCATAGTGATACAGGCACATTTACAGATTATCTTTTAAAAAATGGCAAAGATAACACATCAAAGGTGGTATCAAAGGAACAGGCAGGAGCAAAAAAGGCTGTGCTTGAGTATAGCCTTATTGACTATGACGAGGAAAGAAATGTTTCACGCCTTTTGATTAATCTTATAACAGGACGACATCATCAGATACGTGTCCAGTTATCATCAAGGAATCTGCCCGTTGTTGGCGATGGCAAATATGGTGGAAACCCAGCGGTTAAGAAAGCAGAGGAGTACCATATTAAAAGGGGCTGTATAGCATTATGTGCTAAGAGCCTTACAGTTGATGGAAAGGTGTATGAAATTGAGCCTGAATTTTCAGGAGGAAAATAGAAAGACTAAAAACAGAGATTGGACAGCTCAGGAAAACAAGCAATCAATATAGAATTTTTTCAAGTATAATTTGTCGGTAATGTGGAATTATTTCATATATAGATGATGAATTATTACGGAGGAGATTGTATATTTTGCGTGATGAAAAGAGTGGTAAGACCAGAATAAAATTTCTTTTTGGAATAGCTGTTATAGTGGCGGCTGTATATATAAGCTTTAAGTATCTGATTGTGTATGTATGGCCATTTGTTATAGGTGTGTTTATAGCAGTTATACTTGAGAAGAAGATAATATATCTGTCAGATAAGCTATACATAGGACTAGATAAGCTTTTAGCATGGAACAAAAGAATAACAATTAAGAAAAAGAAGTGTCAGGGGATTGCTGCAACGATTATTGTATCATTGATATTTGTTGTACTGCTGGCACTTTTTAGTTTTATAATTTTTAAGGGTGTAGATGAGTTCAGCAGGCTGTTAAGAAACCTTGATTATAACCTGATTGCGGTAAAGCAGCTCACAGCCAGAATGTGTTTTGATGCAGATGCATTTCTGGGACTGGAAGGAGGCTGTTGTCTTGAGTCACTTATTGCGTGTGGACATAAACTTATGAGCATAATGCCTGAGAAGATAATATTGATATCTGCTCCAGTTGTAAAAAATATTGTTATTATTGTGGGTGGAATTGTTGTATGCTTCATAGCAGTTATATATCTTGTGTCTGATTTGCAGAAGTTCAGGGATAATATAAGACAAGTAGTATTCTATGAAGAAATCCGTATGATATGGAAAGAAGTAAGAAGGCTTATAAATATTTATTTCAAAGTGCAGCTAAGAATTATGCTGATTAACTCTGGGTTATGTATGTTGGCATTTGCGATACTTAAGAATCCATACGCTATTGTGCTGGGAATTATTATAGGGATAATTGATGCACTTCCTGTATTCGGAACGGGTACTGTGCTTATTCCATGGATATTAATAAGCTTTCTTATAAGAAATTACAGATATGCGGTAATTTTGTTAATGGCATATATAATCACGTATTTTGTGCGTGAGATTATGGAGTCCAAGAGTATGGGCGACAGACTGGGAATATCACCATTTACAATGCTTGTGATAATATTCACTGGACTGCTTGTATATGGTGTGGCAGGTTTTATAACAGGACCGGTAAGTTATGTCATAATTAAGGCATTGGTTATAAGACTTAGGTGTGAAATGGGGATAGAGTAGGCATATAAAATATTTAAATAACGGATATCTGTGTTCTACTTGAAAATCCCTGCTGAAAATGTTAGACTATTACAGATTATGTGAGCTTTAATATGTGGATAACCTGTAGCATCTTTTATTGTGGGTTATCTGCTTAGATTACAGGCTTGCGGCACATTTAACAGGACGCGCAGACAGCGCAGGAAATGAGGTATATTTATGGCAGAGGATAAGAAGTTAGTAGAAGCGATTACTTCCATGGATGTAGACTTTGCACAGTGGTACACAGATGTATGTAAGAAGGCAGAGCTTATGTCATATTCAAGCGTTAAAGGATGTATGATATTTAAGCCGGCTGGATATGCAATCTGGGAGAATATAAAGAATGAAATGGATAGAAGATTCAAGGAAACAGGCGTAGAGAATGTATATCTTCCTATGTTTATTCCAGAAAGTCTTCTTGAGAAAGAAAAGGATCATGTAGAAGGATTTGCACCAGAGGTAGCCTGGGTTACTTATGGAGGACTTAATCCACTTCAGGAGAGAATGTGTGTAAGACCAACATCTGAGACACTTTTCTGTGATTTCTACAAGGATGAGATACAGTCTTACAGAGATTTACCAAAGGTATATAACCAGTGGTGTTCAGTTGTAAGATGGGAGAAAGAGACAAGACCATTCCTTCGTTCAAGAGAATTCTTATGGCAGGAAGGACATACAGCACACGCAACAGCAGAAGATGCAGAAGCACGTACACAGCAGATGCTTAATCTTTATGCTGACTTCTGTGAGGAGGTTCTTGCTATCCCGGTTATCAAGGGCCGCAAGACAGATAAAGAGAAGTTCGCTGGTGCAGAAGCTACTTATACTATCGAAGCACTTATGCACGATGGAAAGGCCTTACAGTCAGGAACAAGCCATAACTTTGGTGATGGATTTGCTAAGGCGTTTGGTATACAGTATACAGATAAAGATAACAAGCTTAAGTATGTTCACCAGACATCATGGGGAACAACAACAAGACTTATCGGTGCTGTTATTATGACACACGGCGATAATTCAGGACTTGTGCTTCCACCTAAGGTTGCACCAGTTCAGGTTGATATTATTCCTATTATGCAGAAGAAGGAAGGTGTGCTTGATAAGGCATACGAAGTAAGAGATGCTATCAAGGCAGCAGGTCTTAGAGTTAAGGTTGATGATTCTGATAAGAATCCAGGCTGGAAGTTCTCAGAGCAGGAAATGCGTGGTATTCCAGTAAGAGTTGAGATGGGACCAAGAGATATTGAAGCTAATCAGGCTATCGTTGTACGCCGTGATACAAGAGAGAAGATTACAGTTGCAATTGATGAACTTGCAGTTAAGCTTCCGGAAATTCTTGACACTATCCAGAAAGATATGCTTGAGAGAGCAAGAGCACATAGGGATGCACATACATATGTAGCAGTTAACTATGATGAGTTCAAGGAAACAGCAGCTAATAAGCCAGGCTTTATCAAGGCTATGTGGTGCGGTGAGCAGGCTTGTGAAGATAAGATTAAAGAAGAGACAACTTGTACATCAAGATGTATGCCATTTGCACAGGAGCAGTTAAGCGATGTGTGCGTATGCTGTGGCAAGCCAGCTAAGAAGATGGTTTATTGGGGTAAGGCATACTAATTAAATGCAGCAATTCTGACATATCAGTGAACTGCATAGTAATGGGAGCAATCCGAGGGCATAAGTCAAGGGCAGAGTACCTTTTGCCTCTGACATTAATATATAAGATTATATAGAATACTGATAAGAATGGCAGACAATCCGTAAATACGGCTGGTTACCAGACTTGTCAGTATTTTTTACATTTATTTTATAAATATTAACACTGGATTTACGATTGCATACAAGCAGATTTTATAAACTCCCCATATATTATATATAGTCTTTAATTAAGCTGTTATCTGCAAAATACGTAGGGCAGACAGATTGATAAAGACCAGACTGAAAATGCAGAACACATAATTACCAGAAGCTTTAACGGGCAGGAATATAATTCCATAAATTGAATACAATATAAATACAGCATAAAATTAAAACAATATATGAATTGCTTAGAACTCGTTGATGTATTAATAAAAGTATGTTATACTTTTAACAATAAATTAACGGACGTAATAACTAAATACGTTATAGGAATAATGGAGGGAAGCTTATGGCGAAATGGGTTTACAGATTTTCAGAAGGCAACGCTTCAATGCGGCCATTACTTGGTGGAAAAGGAGCTAATCTTGCAGAGATGACAGGGCTTGGTATGCCAATTCCACAAGGTTTCACAGTTACAACAGAGGCCTGCACTGAATATTACAGACACGGAAAGCAGATTACAGATGAGATACAAGCTCAGATATTTGAAGCTATTGGCTGGCTTGAGGAGTATAACGGAAAGAAGTTCGGGGATACACAGGATCCTCTCTTAGTTTCTGTAAGATCAGGTGCAAGGGCATCTATGCCGGGTATGATGGATACAATACTTAATCTTGGACTTAATGATGTGGCAGTTGAGGGCTTTGCGGTTAAGACAGGTAACCCAAGATTTGCGTATGATTCATATAGAAGATTCATACAGATGTTCTCAGATGTTGTTATGGAAGTTCCTAAGTCATATTTTGAGAAGATTATAGATGAAGTTAAGGCTGATAAGGGTGTTGTATATGATACAGAGCTTACAGCAGATGATTTAAAAGAACTTATTGTAAGATTTAAGGCTGTATACAAGGAAGCTATGAAGGGTGAAGAGTTCCCACAGGATCCTAAGGTTCAGCTTATGGAAGCAGTTAAGGCAGTATTCCGTTCATGGGACAACCCTAGGGCAATTGTATACAGAAGAATGAATGATATTCCGGGCGACTGGGGAACAGCGGTTAATGTACAGACTATGGTATTTGGTAATAAGGGTGATACATCAGGAACTGGTGTAGCATTTACAAGAAATCCATCTACAGGTGCTAAGGGAATATACGGAGAATATCTTATCAATGCACAGGGCGAGGACGTCGTTGCTGGTGTCAGAACACCTCAGCCAATAACACAGCTTGAGAAAGACCTTCCAGAGTGTTATTCACAGTTTATGGAACTTGCAATGAAGCTTGAGAACCACTACAAAGATATGCAGGATATGGAATTTACTATAGAAGAAGGCAAATTGTATTTCTTGCAGACACGTAACGGCAAGAGAACTGCACAGGCGGCTATCCAGATTGCGTGTGATCTTGTAGATGAGGGAATGATAACACCTAGGGAAGCAGTAATGAGAATAGAAGCTAAGTCTTTAGACCAGTTATTACACCCAATGTTTGATACTGATGCACTTAAGGCAGGGGAAGTTATTGGAGAAGCACTTCCAGCATCTCCTGGAGCTGCCGCAGGTAAAGTAGTATTTACAGCCGAAGAAGCCAAGGAACTTGGAAAAGGCGGCAAGGGAGAAAGAGTTATCCTTGTAAGACTTGAGACATCTCCAGAGGATATAGAAGGTATGCACGCTTCACAGGGCATACTTACAGTAAGGGGAGGTATGACATCACACGCTGCTGTAGTTGCAAGAGGTATGGGTACTTGTTGTGTTTCAGGCTGTGGAGCAATATCTATAGACGAGGAAGCTAAGCAGTTTACACTTGGTGGATATACATTTACAGAGGGGGATTATATATCACTTGATGGTTCAACAGGTAAGATATACAAAGGCGATATTAAGACAGTGGAAGCTACTGTAAGCGGTAATTTTGGAAGAATTATGGCTTGGGCTGATGAATATAGAAAGCTTGGTGTAAGAACTAACGCAGATACACCAGCAGATACTAAGAATGCTGTAAGGCTTGGTGCTGAGGGAATAGGACTTTGCCGTACAGAGCATATGTTCTTTGGTGAAGACAGAATTCCTAAGTTCAGAAGAATGATTCTTTCTGATACAGTGGAGAAGAGAGTAGAGGCATTAAAGCCGATTGGTGAGTTCCAGAAGGCAGATTTCAAGGCTATGTATGAAGCACTTGAAGGCAGGCCAATGACTGTAAGATACCTTGATCCACCTCTTCACGAATTCGTGCCAACAGAGGAAGAAGATATTAAGGCACTTGCAGATGATATGGGACTTACAGTAGAAGAAGTTAAAGCAAAATGTGAGGCACTTCACGAGTTCAATCCAATGATGGGACATAGAGGCTGCCGTCTTGCAGTAACATATCCAGAGATTGCAAGAATGCAGACAAGAGCTGTAATGGAAGCTGCGATTGAAGTTTCAGAAGAAAAAGGCTATGAGATTACACCAGAGATAATGATACCTCTTGTGGGCGAGAAGAAAGAATTAAAGTTCGTTAAAGATGTTGTAATAGAAGAAGCGGAAGCTGTTAAGAAAGAAAAGAATTCTGATATCAGGTATAAGATTGGTACAATGATAGAGATTCCAAGAGCAGCACTTCTTGCTGATGAGATTGCAGAAGAAGCAGAGTTCTTCTCATTTGGTACTAATGATCTTACACAGATGACTTTTGGATTTTCAAGAGATGATGCAGGAAAGTTCCTTGACTCATATTATAAGAGCAAGATATATGAGTCAGATCCATTTGCAAGATTAGACCAGAATGGTGTAGGACAGCTTGTTAAAATGGCAGTTGCCAACGGAAGAAAGACAAGACCAGCACTTAAGTGCGGAATATGCGGAGAGCACGGTGGAGATCCATCAAGCATAGAATTCTGTCATAAGGCAGGACTTGATTATGTAAGCTGTTCACCATTCAGAGTACCTATTGCAAGACTTGCAGCAGCACAGGCAGCAATCGCCAGCGAATTGCAGAATGACAGTGAAGGTGACACTAATGCCGCGGCTAAGGAAGGCATAGATACAGATGAGCTTAAGGAGAAAGCTAAGAAAGCTGCTAACGAAGCCGCCAAGGTAGGCAGGGAAGTAGCTAAAGAGGCTGTCAAGGTGGGTAAGGAAGCCGCCAAGGCCGGTAAAGAGGTAGCATTTGCAGGGGTGGCTGGACTTAAAGCAGGAATAGCAGAAGCGAAGAAGGCTTATAAAGAGAATAAGAATAAAGATAACTAGGTCGGATTATTTACACAGGTATTGGTGTGATTGTGTTATCATAATAGTAAAAGAGCTAATCATTAATATGCAGGCATAGCTTTGTGGCATATAATGGTTAGCTCTTTACATTTTAAAAGATATGGCTGAATTTATATTTGAAATAATAATATGGTATAAAAATTAAATTAAAGTTGGATTTTTAAGGTAGGCGAAAAGCCAAACCTGTGTTATATTATAGAACATATAAGCTGAATATATATTTAGAATGTGAGGATAGATATTACTATGGCTAAATTTACAAAAAGAGCTATAATGTTAAGCCTTTTAAAATTACTAAAGCAGAAATCAGTTGATAAAGTTACGGTTAAAGATATATGTGATGAGTGTGAAATTAACAGAAACACATTTTATTATTATTTTAAGGATATATACGATGTTCTCAATAACATATTTATGGAAGAGATTGAGAAGAATTTAAGAGAAGCTGGAAGTAATGGTTCATTTTATGAGGAGTACAGCAGGGCTGCGGAGATACTTGTGGAGTATAAGGACGTTGTGATACACGTCTATAATTCCAGGAACCGCGATATTATTACCAATTATCTTGAAAAGATGACCGCTGAGGTAGTAAGAAGTTATATTGCGGCTAAGAGTGAGGGTGAGAATATCTCAGAAAAGGATCTGGAATTTATGTCATATTTTTATGGCTATGCGATAATCGGAAGTACATATAAATGGATAGAAAGTGGTATGCAGGCTGATTTTGAGCATTTTATAGCAAGAATTTCTGAGTCAATAGATGCAACACTTCCAGTTATGATTTCAAAAGCTAAAGCAAATAGTAACTAACATTTATAAAAATTTCATTTTCAGACAGATTGAGGGAAGTGTACGAATTTAGGTACACTTCCCTCAATCTGTCTGTATTAATTGATATGAAAATGAGTTATCCTAACTTTAAGTTAAAGAATTCACAAAGATATTTAAGAAAGGAGGCAGCATTATGAATGGCATAAAGAACTTTAAGAATATGTACAGTATTCTTACAATATGTCTTATTCTTGTTGGGGCTGTACTTCTTATAGCACCGGGAATTGCGTTAGATGTTGTGTGTATAATATTCGGGATATATATGATAATATACGGCGCAGTCAAGATTATGGGATATTTTGCAAAAGATGCTTACCAGCTTGCATTCCAGTTCGATCTGGCACTTGGTATAGTTATTGCAATTGTGGGAATTGTATTTGTGTGCAGGACAGCAAGAGTGGTGCAGTTGTTATCAACCTGTATAGGAATTGTAATGCTTGTAGATGCGACATTTAAAATACAGACATCTATAGATTCCAAAAGATTTGGAATAAGCCGCTGGTGGCTGATGCTTATACTGGCAGTTATTGTAGCTGCGATTGGCATATTGCTTATATTAATGCCGGGTGAGACAACAAGGCTTATGGTAAGGCTTATAGGGCTTAATCTGTGTATGGATGGAATTCTTAATCTTGTTATCGTGATAGATACGGTTAAGACAGACAAAGCATTAAGGCAGTGATTATATAGATAATTAACGCAGTAGTTAACAATTGGAATATTAATAAATAATTAATACAGATCATAAGAGTTTATACAATAAAGAAGAAATTAAAAGCGACAGGAGTTGAAAAAAATGGGAACAATTACACATAAAGCAGGAAGAGTAGCCGTAGGAAAAGCAGCAGATGTTGTTATTAAAAATCTTGATAAAGATAGAGAAAAAGAGATATTAAAGCTTGTCGATTTTATGGAAAAATATATGGATGGTGAGAAGCTTGATGTTGATTTTGACAGCGTGAGAAAGAAAATCAAAGATAAGGACAGTGCACTTAATAAGTATATTAATAAGGCATTAGATGAGATAGACCCTGGCGTATTAAAGACTATGGTGCTTAATCTTGGATTTGAGGCATTCTTAAATGGAACTAAGACAATAAGAAAGATGAGAGAAAAGTATAACTGTAATGTTCCTTGGCTCATTCTTATGGATCCTACAAGTGCCTGCAACCTTCATTGTACAGGCTGCTGGGCGGCAGAATATGGCAACAGGCTTAATCTTACATTTGACGAAATGGACAGTGTTGTAACACAGGGCAAGGAGTTAGGAATATATCTTTATATGTTTACAGGCGGTGAACCACTTGTAAGAAAGAGCGACATAATAAAGTTATGTGAGAAGCATAATGACTGTGCATTTCTTTCATTTACTAATGGAACACTTGTTGATGAAGCATTTTGTCAGGAGATGAAAAGAGTAGGCAATCTTTATCTTGCAATAAGTCTTGAGGGATTTGAAGCAGTCAATGACTTAAGACGTGGCGATGGCGTATATGGCAAGGTTATGAATGCAATGGATCTTTTAAAGAAAAATGGTCTTGTATTCGGTACTTCAATATGCTACACATCTAAGAATACAGAAACAGTAACAAGTGATGAATTCATACAGCTTATGGTAGATAAGGGCTGCCGTTATGCAATGTATTTCCATTATATGCCAGTTGGAAATGATGCTTCAGTTGAATTGCTTCCAACACCAGAGCAGAGAATATATATGAAAGACCGCATAAGACAGATAAGAAGTCTTACAACAGGACAGGGCTTATTTACATTTGATTTCCAGAATGATGGTGAGTTCGTTGGTGGCTGTATAGCAGGCGGAAGAAACTATTTCCACATTAATGCAAATGGTGATGCAGAGCCTTGTGTATTTATTCATTATTCAGGTGCGAATATAAGAACTAATACATTACTTGAGATACTTAACCAGCCATTATTTATGGCATATAGAAAGAACCAGCCATTTAATAAGAACCATTTAAGACCTTGTCCTATGCTTGAAAATCCTGAGATTTTACAGAAAATGGTCAAGGAAACAGGTGCTAAATCAACAGATTTACAGTCGCCAGAGACAGCAGAGCATCTTTGCAGCAAATGTGTTCCATATGCCAATGCGTGGAAGCCATATGCTGATAAGATATGGAGTGAAACTCCTGTAAAGAAGAGTAGCTATGAGAATTATGGACATTGTTGATTGCAGGTCAGCAGATATGTGAAAGGAGAAGCTTATGAGTAAGAAGTCAATCGGAAGCAGGACATTAAAGGCGGGAGCAGCACTCCTTGCAGTAGGAGCAGGAGTTGCGGCTATTAATGCAAAGAATAAGAACGGTACAGAGAAGAAAGAGATAAAAGAAATACAGAAGAAAGAATACGAGCAGTACAGAAATACTGAGCGTGGTAAATATGATAAGAACAGCAAGGGTATATATTACTCAAATGGTAATTATGAAGCATTTGCAAGACCAGAAAAGCCAGAGGGCGTTGATGCTAAGTCAGCATATATTGTAGGTAGCGGACTTGCCTCACTTGCAGCGGCTTGTTTCCTTGTAAGAGATGGCCAGATGAAGGGAAGCCATATTCACATTCTTGAAGCTATGGATATAGCTGGTGGTGCGTGTGATGGCATTAATGATCCAACAAGAGGGTATGTAATGCGTGGCGGTAGAGAGATGGAGAATCATTTTGAGTGCCTTTGGGATTTGTTCAGAAGTATTCCATCATTAGAGAAGCCGGGTGCATCAGTGCTTGATGAGTATTATTGGCTTAATAAGCACGACCCTAACTATTCACTTTGCAGGGCAACAGTTAATCAGGGTGAAGATGCACATACAGATGGCAAATTCAATTTAAGCCAGAAGGGCTGTATGGAGATAATGAAATTGTTCTTCACTAAAGATGAAGATTTGTATGACAAGAAGATTGAGGATTTCTTTGATGAAGAAGTGTTTGACTCGGATTTCTGGCTCTACTGGAGAACAATGTTTGCATTTGAGAACTGGCACAGTGCGTTAGAGATGAAGCTTTATATCCAGAGATTTATTCATCATATAGGCGGACTTCCAGATTTCTCAGCACTCAAATTCACTAAGTATAACCAGTATGAATCACTTATCCTGCCTATGCAGAAGTATCTTGAGGAAGCAGGTGTTAAGTTCCAGTTCAATACAAGGATTGAAAATGTTATATTTGAGTTCAAGGATGGCAAGAAGATTGCCAGGACAATAGAGTGCAATGTCAAGGGTAAGGAAGAAACAATTGAGCTTACAGAGAATGACCTTGTGTTTGTAACTAACGGAAGCTGTACAGAGAGTACAATCTATGGTGACCATACTCACGCACCTGTAGGAGATGCAGAGGTAAGAACAAGCGGCTGCTGGAGTCTTTGGAAGAATATTGCAAAGCAGGATCCATCATTTGGACACCCAGAAAAGTTCTGTGGCAATGTATCTAAGTCTAACTGGGAGTCAGCTACAGTTACAACAAGTGATGAAAAGATTATCGATCATATTAAGAAGATATGTAAAAGAGATCCTAGAACAGGAAATGTTGTTACAGGCGGTATCGTAAGCTGTAAGGATTCAAGCTGGCTTCTTAGCTGGACAATTAACAGACAGGGACAGTTCAAGGAACAGAAGAAAGATGAAGTATGCGTATGGGTATACAGCTTGTTTACAGATGTAGCTGGCGATTATGTCAAGAAGCCTATGAAAGAGTGTACTGGTGAAGAGATTACAGCAGAGTGGTTATACCATATTGGAATACCAGTAGATGAAATAGATGAACTTGCTAAGAACCACTGCAATACAACACCTACGATGATGCCTTATATCACAGCATTCTTTATGCCAAGAAGAAAAGGTGACAGACCAGACGTTATACCAGATGGCTGTGTGAACTTTGCATTCCTTGGACAGTTTGCTGAGACACCAAGAGATACTATATTCACAACAGAATATTCAGTAAGAACAGCTATGGAGGCTGTATACGGACTTCTTGGCGTAGACAGGGGCGTTCCAGAAGTATGGGGAAGCGTATATGATGTAAGAGATCTCTTAGATGCTTCTGTTAAGCTTATGGACGGCAAGTCACCTCTTGAAATAGAACTTCCTGGCGTGCTTGATAACATTAAGAAACCACTCCTTAGAAGGATAAAGGGAACTGTAATTGAAAAGGTTCTTAAAGACCATAATGTTATTAAGGATTATATGAAGTATTAATATAAGCGATAGTTGTCTGATAAATACGATGTTTTAAGATAACATAGTGTTTAAAAATGCAGCATTTTAAAATAGTGCAGGAAACTGTTGTGCTATATACAGAATATCAAAAATATTTGTCATATAAAAAGCTCAGCCTCAAGCTGATGGATAATTCCAGCAGCTAGGGCTGAGCCTTTTTATGTATTAGGAAAGCACCTGTGATTGGTGCACATATGACTACTTTAAATTATCAAGAAGTGCAATTAAAGTAGCCTTATCATTAAGCTTAGGGTTCTCAATTACAATATCAAGCAGTGTATTAAGTGTATTGCCGATTTCTGCACCCTTAAGACCATATTCGATAAGGTCAACTCCTGTTATATCAAGGTCTTTTATTGTAAAGCAGTCACCTCTTTCAAGTATATCATCTGCCATACGCTGTAATTTATTCAGGTGGTTATACTTGGCAGGGTTACTTATAAATGTAATCTCTTCACTTGCTTTAATAGAAGCACGCTGTAATCTTATTACTAACATAAAAATGTCACGTCCACACTGATGAAGTGCTTCCCTTACAGCAGGTTCAGTTTCATCAATGTGAAGCGGGGTGTATGTTAATATCTTTACAACAGTATCAATAGTCTTGTTATCCATTCTAAGATTTCTTAAAGCTGTTCTTGCCTCATCAGGTGAGCATACAAAAAGAATTGCGGCTAATCTAAGTGGAAGCTCATTATCAGTATATTTGCAGGTAAGAAGCAGCTTCTTGGCATATCTGCCGGTAAGATTATCTGCTATTACAGGCAGAATATTATTAAAAAGACCTGTTGTTGCATAAAGACTGCAATAATCAGGGTTATCTGATAAAAGAGTCTTTTTAAGTTCTACGCATACACGTTCCATACTGACTTTATCTATATTGCGGTTAAGCTTTTCAATAGCCTTAAATGTATCCGGTTCAATGGTAAAGCCAAGCTGTGCAGAAAATCTTATGGCTCTCATCATTCTTAAAGCATCTTCTGTAAAACGCTCAATTGGGTTGCCAACGCATTTTATTATGCGGTTATTAATATCGTCTATTCCGCCATATTCATCGACAAGCCCAGTTACATTATTGTAAGCCATAGCATTTATTGTAAAATCACGTCTGCATAAATCGTCTGTCAGCCTGTCGGAGAATTCAACAGAAGATGGGTGTCTGCCGTCTTTGTATTCGCCGTCAATTCTGTAGGTTGTAACCTCATATCCAACATTGTGCAACATAACTGTTACTGTGCCGTGTTCAATTCCGGTATCAATTGTCTTGTTGAAATATTCTTTGATATCGGAAGGGAGTGCAGAGGTTGTTATATCCCAGTCATTAGGAGTGAGTCCCATAATGGAATCGCGGACACAGCCACCTACAGCATAAGCCTGATGACCGTGGCTTTTAATTGTGTTGATTATAAAGTCAACGTCATTAGGCATATCAATTTTAAAATTACTATAATCCATACTTAATTACCAATCTTTAAATTATTATTTTGATTTCATTTTTAAATCTTTAAATCTGTTATTTGGCTATATAAAATTTGCAATAGCTCGCATTATTACTGCCCATAATTTTAACAAAAAAAACTATGTTTGTCACTGAATGGCAAAGCATTTTTTATTGAACACGTGCATATGATAAGTAGGCCTAGTTGGATTGGAGGGTATATTCGTGAATGAGAAATCAGAAAAGGTGTTAGAACAATATAATATCAGCATTAACCGTATGATAAGAGGCAGGGGTGGTATTATTATTGCAACTGGACAGGGGTATAAACTTTTTACACAGTGTGAGAAGCCTGACAAGTATTATGAGAGGGAGAATAATATTACACAGATATTAAAATCAGCGGGATTTGGAAATACAGATACATATGTAAGAAATAATGAGGGACAGCTTGTGTCGCAGGACGAGGACGGCAGAAGATATATTTTAAAAGACTGGTTTGATGCGAAGGAAAGTGATGTAAAGGATATGGGGGATATGTGCAGAGCGGTGAGTATGATGGCGTATCTTCATATGGCATTAAGGGAGGCTGGAAGCGAGCTTAAGATTAATCCATGTGGTGAGACAGAGTACAAGGAGTATGCACAGGCAGAGCTTAAGGCATGCCAGAACAGGAAGGAAACAGCACTAAGAAAGACATATGTGAAGCACACAAGGGAATTAAAGAAAGCATACAATTATCTTAAGCAGAAAAAAGGCAGACAGACATTTGAGCAGCTGGCATTTAAGCATATCGGTGACTATTATGAGGAGGCGTGCAATGCAAGCGAGAGGCTTATGGACGAAAGATTTGATGAGAGGCTTCTAGATGCGGCGGTTAATGGAGAGATTTCGCATGGAAGCTATACTTACCATAATGTGCTTATCGGTGGAAAGGATACTTATGTTGTTAATTTTGACAGATATAAGAATGAGTGCCAGATTAGTGATTTGTACCAGTTCATAAGAAAAGTTATGGAGAAGTATAACTGGGAAAATAGTGTGTTCTACAGGCTTCTTGATGAATATGACAGAATATGTCCTCTTGATGATAATGAGCTTGAACTTCTTATGACACTTTTGTCATATCCGGAGAAATTCTGGAAGATAATTAACCAGTATATTAATAGTAATAAATCGTGGATTCCAGATAAAAATGTAGATAAACTAAGGAAGGTTATTGAGCAGAATGAAAGAAGAAGAGAATTAATTGATAAAATATGCTGTGTGTGGTAAAATTCCCATAGGTATAGCCAATAAACGATTATAATCAGGATACAGGGAATGAAACATACATTTATATATAATAAAGCTAATAGAACAAAGAACGAAAGTGGTATTACAAGAAGCAGGACACATCTGTTTAACATAGTTAAGCCATATTCGGTTGTAAAGAGAATGGCAGTTATTATAATGACTGCCATTATGATAATATGCCAGACAGGTTGTGGAACATCGGGAAGTAACGGAGCGATTGTACCGGGCAGTTCAATTACACCAGCGAAGAAAAAGGGCAATGTAACAGACATAGCCAGGAACAGTGACAATGCAACACTAGTGGGGATAGTATCGTCAATAGATACCACGCTTAAGAATATACATTTTATTGATGTTGAAACTGGAACGGAATATTCAGTAATGTATACAGGTGGTACTGATATACAGGATGCTTATGGAAAGCTTAAGGCGGCGACATTGATACAGCCCGGAGAGATATATGATGTATACTGCAACAAATATGGCAAGGCAACCAAGATATATGGTTCAAAGAATGCGTGGAGCAGGACATCAGTTACGGATATAGAGCTTGATGAAAGCACTAAGAGTGTGGTAATTGGACAGACTACGCTTAATTACAGGGATTATACGGTAGTAACCTCTGGAGGTAATCTTATAAGCATTGCACAGATTGTAAAGGAAGATGAACTTACATTAAGAGGAATTGATGATAAGCTGTACTCAATATCGGTTGATAATGGACACGGATATCTGGAACTGACAGGAATAGATGCATTTGTAGGTGGTTATGTGACATTAGGAAGCAGTCTTTTGTATGGTGTTACACAGGATATGATGCTTACTGTCGGAGTTGGTACTTATGATGTTGAGCTTCAGAGTGCAGATATGACAGCAACCAAGAAAGTAACTATTAAGAAAGATGCGACTTCAACGCTTGATTTCTCAGAATATAAGCAGCTTTCAGCTAAAAAGGGTGCAATCAACTTCTCAGTTACACCAGAGAATGCAATTATGGCAATAGATGGAAGTGAAGTTGATTACTCAAAGCCTGTGTCATTAACATATGGTTCTCATACACTTACATTACAGGCTAACCATTATGAAACTTATACAGAGACATTTACGGTTAATTCAGATTACAAGACTAAGGTTATTGATATGACAAGTACAAGCTCGTCAACAACAGCAAAGACGACATCAGCGAGCCTTACTAATGGTTATAGTGTTAATATAACAGCACCATCAGGAGCGGCTTTGTATGTAGATAGTGTATACATAGGTGTTGTTCCCTGCTCATTTAGCAAATCAAGTGGTAACAAGACTATAACATTGTCACAATCTGGGTATAATACAGTAAGCTATACTATATCAATACCTAATACAGCAGGTGATATGACATATGCGTTCCCGGATATGACAAAGACAAGTGAGACTGCGACTGTACAGACGCCAACGGTAACAACGCCTACAGCCACATCTTCTAATTAG
>NZ_JBBMER010000011.1:0-82569 GCF_040096455.1 Lachnospira rogosae (ex Hitch et al. 2025)
GTCTTTCTGTTCAGTTATCAAAGTTCATTGCTTTCAAACTCAGTATTTATCTGTGTTTGAGAAGCTTTTGTGTCGCTCATCTCTCGTGGCGACTTGATTATAATATCACTTGTTATTTACTTTGTCAACACTTTTTTACATTTTTTTGAATTTTATTTTAAATTGTTGTAAAAATAATTTAAAACTCACTCATTCTTCATATCAATGCTCTGATTGCAAACAATCAAGTCCATCAAAAACATTCAATAAAGATAATGTAAACTGCATTAACGCTTCTGGTTAAATATTAACCCTGCGAAGCTTTAAGTAAATAACTTTTCATAACCAGCTTAAGAAATTCCATAGAAAAAGCTCGCAACCATATGGTTGTGAGCTTGATCCTGCCAAGCGGAGAAAGAGGGATTTGAACCCTCGCGCCGGTTGCCCGACCTACACCCTTAGCAGGGGCGCCTCTTCAGCCTCTTGAGTATTTCTCCAGATTCCATATATAAACGATTATGAAATTATGCTTTGACGTACTCACGCGTCAATCGCATAGCTGATTATAGCAGAGCATATTATTGTTGTCAATACATTTTTTATTATTCTTTTCTATATTCTTTAATTGCTGTTTCATATAAGTTATTACCTTCGCTGTCTATTACTACGACAACAGGGAAATTCTCAACCTCCAGTTCTCTTATTGCCTCTGTTCCAAGGTCATCATATGCAATAACTGTTGATTTCTTAATACATTTGGAAAGGATAGCACCCGCTCCGCCAACTGCCGCAAAGTATACTGCCCCATTTCTTACAATTGCATCTATTACTGCCTTGCTTCTTTTGCCTTTGCCTATCATTCCCTTAAGTCCAAGGTCTAAAAGGTCTGGTGCATATTTATCCATACGACTTGCAGTTGTTGGACCTGCTGAACCTATTGGTCTTTGTTCTCTGGCTGGTGATGGTCCCATATAATATATTATGTTATTCTTCATATCTATTGGAAGCTGCTCTTTTCTTTCAAGAGCCTCTGCCATTCTCTTATGAGCTGCATCTCTTGCTGTATAGATAGTTCCTGTTATATATACATAATCTCCCGATTTAAGACTTCTTGCATCTTCATCACTTATTGGTGCATTAATATATTTATCCATATTAATCCTCATTTCTGTTATATTAGTCTTTATATACGATGTAAGGCTCACAATGTCAAAATATGTCTATGCCTGCATAAAATAATACTTCTACCTTTTAGATGTGCCTTACATCTATTATATATATTGTTATATAAGCTATTATATTACCCTATGTGCGTGTCTGTTTACGTGACAGCACATATTAACTGCTACTGGAAGACCAGCTATATGTGTTGGGTATGTTTCTATATTTATGGCAAGTGCTGTCTGTGTGCCGCCAAGTCCACCCGGTCCTATTCCTAACTTGTTAATCTTTTCAAGCATTTCCTTCTCAAGTTCATTGACATATGGTACTGGTGAAGGTTCTTCTACATTTCTTGTAAGTGCTTTCTTTGCAAGAAGTGCACACTGTTCAAATGTACCACCAATTCCAACTCCTACTACCATAGGAGGACAAGCGTTAGGACCTGCATCTTTTACTGCTGTTAATATAGCTTCCTTAACACCTTCTATTCCGTCAGCAGGCTTTAACATAAATACCCTGCTCATATTCTCACTTCCAAAGCCCTTAGGTGCAACAGTAATATCCACCTTATCACCTTCTACAATATTGTAATGAATAACTGCCGGTGTGTTGTCTTTGGTATTCTCTCTTATAATAGGGTCTGATACTACTGACTTTCTTAAATATCCGTCAACATATCCCTGACGTACCCCTTCGTTAATGGCATCTGTTATATTACCATTAGTAAAATGTACTTCCTGTCCGACATTTATAAATATAACTGCCATCCCTGTATCCTGACATATAGGAATCATATCATTACCTGCTATATCAAGATTCTCGTTGAGCTGGTTAAGAACCTTCTTTCCTAATGGTGATTCTTCTGTGGCAACTGCATTTTTAAATACCTTTTTCATATCATCTGTCAAAAAATGATTGGCTTCTATACACATTTCTTTAATGTTCTGTGTGATTATATCCACATTTAACTCTCTCATATCCACATTCTCCTCTTAATAATTGGTCTGAATAGGCAAAAGCCACCAATTGTAATTGTATACAACTGATGGCTCTTAATTATAATTAATATTATTTATAACTATATTATTTATAATTATATTATTTATAATTATATTATTGCTGCTGGTCTTTTTCTGCCGCGTCTAGTAATCTGTCAATTGATTTATCCTGTATGTCCACAGCATCTTCTTGTGTATCTGTTGCAATATTTTCTTCAGAATAACCATTTTCATCACTGGCTTCACTGCCATTCTCATCAGATGGGTTCTTTCTTACTTTGGAAACTGTAGCAACTTTTACACCCTCATCAAGATTAATAAGCTTAACTCCTGATGTTATTCTTCCTAATGTAGATATATCCCTGCATGCAAGTCTGATTATAATTCCCTCAGTTGTAATAAGCATTACTTCTCTTGTATCGTCTACAGCCTTAGCACCTATAACATTACCTGTCTTTTCTGTTATCTTGTAACATTTAACACCTTTGCCACCACGATGCTGTACTGCATACTCATTAATATCAGTCTTCTTACCCATACCATTCTCAGATACGATAAGCATAGTATTACCCTGATTATTAAGCTGTACTCCTACCACTTCATCTGTATCCATAAGATTCATACCTATGACACCCATAGCTGACCTTCCTGTAGGTCTTACGTCTGTTGCCTTAAATCTTATGCACATACCAAGTTTAGTTACCATCATAACTTCTGTTGTATCATCAGTAAGTTTAACTTCAATAAGCTCATCATCATCTCTTAAAGTCATTGCCTGAATTCCATTCTTTCTTATGTTGGCAAATTCTTTGCAAGGTGTCTTCTTAACTATACCATTTTTAGTCGCCATAAACAGATAATCGTCATCTTTGATGTCTTCTATCTTAACTGGAACGACTGCTGTTATAGTTTCGCCCGGTGCAAGCTGTAACAGGTTGATTATAGCTGTTCCTCTGGATGTTCTTCCTGCTTCTGGGATTTCATAAGCCTTTAACTTATATGCTCGTCCTGTATTAGTGAAAAATGTAAGTACATAGTGTGATGTTGTCATAAACAAATCTTCAATGTAATCTTCTTCAAGTGTCTGCATACCTTTAATTCCCTTGCCGCCTCTGTGCTGGCTCTTGAAATTATCCGGTGTCATTCTCTTTACATATCCCATATTAGTACGTGCAATAACACAAGGCTCATCTGGTATAAGATCCTCCATAGAAATATCATACTCATCAAATCCTATAGATGTTCTTCTGTCATCTCCGTATTTGTCTGCTATTATTGATATCTCTGTCTTAATAACTGTAAGAAGCTTATTCTTATCAGCAAGGATTGCCTTATACTCATCAATCTTCTTCTGTAATTCAGCAAGTTCTGCTTCTATCTTGCTTCTTTCCAGACCTGTCAGGGCACGGAGTCTCATATCTACGATAGCCTGTGACTGTGCCTCTGTGAGATTGAACTCTTTCATCAGGCTTTCCCTGGCTGTCTGGACATTTTCCGAACCTCTGATTATTGAGATTACCCTGTCGATATTATCAAGTGCAATTATTAAACCTTCTAATATGTGAGCTCTCTCCTCAGCTTTGTTAAGGTCGTATTTTGTTCTTCTTGTAACAACATCTTCCTGATGCATAAGGTAATATTTAAGCATCTCGTAAAGATTAAGCACCTTAGGCTGGTTATCTACCAGGGCAAGCATAATAACGCCAAATGTATCCTGAAGCTGTGTATGCTTATATAACTGATTAAGAATAATATTAGGATTAACATCTCTTCTTAACTCTATAGCTATTCTCATACCCTCTCTGTCTGACTCATCTCTTAAATCTGTAATTCCGTCAATTCTCTTATCTCTTACAAGCTCAGCAATCTTCTCAATAAGTCTTGCCTTATTAACCATATATGGAAGTTCTGTAACAACAATTCTGTTCTTTCCATTAGTCATAGGCTCAATGTTAGTAACCGCTCTTACCTTAATCTTGGCTCTTCCTGTTCTGTAAGCTTCCTCTATTGCTGTCTTTCCTATAATTGTTCCGCCAGTAGGAAAATCAGGACCTTTGACAATCTCTAATATCTCCTCTAGCGAAGTATCTCTGTTATTCTCTATCTTATTATCAATTATCTTAACTACTGCACCTATTACTTCCCTTAAGTTATGTGGTGGAATATTAGTAGCCATACCAACAGCTATACCTGATGTTCCATTAACTAAAAGGTTAGGATATCTTGATGGAAGAACTGTAGGTTCTTTCTCTGTTTCATCAAAGTTAGGTATAAAATCTACTGTGTCTTTGTTAAGATCTGCTGTCATCTCCATAGAAATTCTGCTAAGTCTAGCTTCTGTATATCGCATCGCAGCAGCTCCATCTCCATCGACAGAACCAAAGTTACCGTGTCCATCAACAAGTGGATATCTTGTATTAAAATCCTGAGCAAGCTTTACAAGGGCTTCATATATTGATGAATCACCGTGTGGGTGGTATTTACCCATTGTATCACCTACGATACGGGCACACTTTCTATGTGGCTTATCAGGACCATTGTTAAGTTCAACCATAGAATACAATATTCTTCTCTGAACCGGCTTAAGACCATCTCTTACATCAGGCAATGCTCTTGAAGCTATAACGCTCATCGCATAGTCTATGTAATAATCTTTCATAGTCTTTTGCATATCTACTTCCTGAACTTTATCAAAGATATGTTCATCCATTAATATATTTCCTTTCTTTAACACATATAGTAAATATTATTCTGCCTAAATATCGAGATTTTTAACATATTTGGCATTAGTTTCTATAAATTCTCGTCTTGGTTCTACCTTATCACCCATAAGTGTTGAGAATGTAACATCAAGGTCTGCCTCGTCATCCTCTTTCATATCTACTCTTAATAATATTCTCTTATGAGGATCCATAGTTGTATCCCAGAGCTGTTCAGCATCCATTTCACCTAATCCCTTGTAACGCTGAACCTTGTTGTTCTGGTCACGTCCGATTTCAAGCATAATATTATTAAGTTCTTCATCACTGTAGGCATACCATACCTTCTTGTTCTTCTCAACCTTGTAAAGTGGTGGCTGTGCAAGGTATACATGTCCCTGTCTTATAAGCTCAGGCATAAATCTGTAGAAGAATGTAAGAAGCAGTGTTGCGATATGAGCACCATCAACATCGGCATCTGTCATAATAATAATCTTATGATATCTTAATTTGCTTATATCAAAATCTTCGTGTATGCCTGTACCAAAGGCTGTTATCATAGCCTTTATCTCTTCGTTGCCTAATATTCTGTCAAGTCTTGCCTTCTCAACATTTAAAATCTTACCTCTAAGTGGAAGGATTGCCTGTGTTGCACGGCTTCTTGCTGTCTTAGCTGAACCACCGGCTGAATCACCCTCAACGATGTATATCTCGCAGTTCTCAGGGTTCTTATCTGTACAATCTGCAAGCTTTCCTGGAAGTGATGTACTCTCAAGTGCTGTCTTTCTTCTTGTAAGATCTCTTGCTTTTCTTGCAGCCTCTCTTGCTCTTTGTGCAAGAAGTGACTTCTCACATATAGACTTGGCTACTGATGGATTCTGCTCTAAGAATATGCCAAGCTGTTCTGAAACAATGCTGTCAACGGCACTTCTTGCTATAGTATTACCAAGCTTCTGCTTAGTCTGTCCTTCAAACTGAGGGTCTTCAATCTTGACACTTACAATTGCTGTAAGTCCCTCTCTTATATCATCACCTGAAAGGCTCTGGTCGCTGTCTTTTAATATCTTATTCTTTCTTGCATAATCGTTGAAAGTCTTAGTCATAGCATTTCTAAAACCAGCAAGATGTGTACCACCCTCAGGTGTCTTTATATTATTAACAAATGTGTCTACAACCTCGTTAAAGCCGTCATTATGCTGGAATGCTACTTCTACCTGTACGTTATCCTTAACACCCTCACAGTATATAACCTGACTATAGAGAGGCTCTTTGCTCTTGTTGATATACTCAACAAATTCCTTGATACCACCCTCATAATGGAAAGTTTCTTCCTGTTCAATACCTTCTCTTAAGTCAGTAAGAACAATCTTAATTCCTTTAGTTAGGAATGCCATCTCTCTTAATCTGTGCTTTAACACATCGTATTCAAATATTGTTGTTTCCTGAAAGATTTCTTTATCAGGTAAAAATGTAACCTTTGTTCCTGTCTGCTCTGCTGGACAATCACCGACAACTCTTAAATCAAAGCATACATTGCCTCTTTCATAGCGCTGTTCATATATATGTCCATTTCTCTTAACTTCAACTTCCATCCATTCTGACAATGCGTTAACTACTGATGCACCAACACCGTGAAGACCACCAGATACCTTGTATCCTCCACCACCGAACTTACCACCGGCGTGAAGCATAGTGTATACAACTTCAATGGCAGGCTTTCCTGTTTCGTGGTTGATATCTACAGGTACTCCTCTACCATTATCTGTAACCGTTATTGAATTGTCTTTATTAATAAATACCTTAATAACATTACAGTATCCTGCAAGTGCCTCATCTACCGCATTATCTACTATTTCATAAACAAGATGGTGTAATCCTCTTGCAGATGTACTTCCTATGTACATACCAGGTCTTTTTCTAACGGCTTCAAGACCCTTTAATATCTGAATCTGATCTCCACCATAATTCTGCTCTGCCATATTACCTCATTTCTGCAGCCTCATCGCCGCACATTATGTGACTTACTGTTCCATTAGTTACTTTAAATACTTTATTAATATTAATTCTATTATTAATAAATTCGTCCAATCCTGTACAGGTGACTATTGTCTGTATATCTCCTATGCTGTTAAGCAGAAAATTCTGCCTGTTACTGTCAAGCTCAGACAATACATCATCTAACAGTAATATAGGTTTGTCCTTAATAATCTTCTTGACAAGCTCTATCTCTGATAACTTAAGTGATAAAGCTGCTGTACGCTGTTGTCCCTGAGAACCGTATTTCCTGACATCTTTTCCGTTAATGTTAAATACAAGGTCATCTTTGTGCGGCCCTGCACAGGAACATTTATACTTAATATCCTTCTTGCGATACTCTGATAAAGCACTGCCTAATTCATCTTCATTGACAAATGGCACATACTCTACAACAAGCTTTTCACTTCCACCTGTAAGCTTTGAATGTATTTCGCTAATAATAAGATTAAGTTCCCTTATGAACTTTTTTCTGCCTTCTATGATACATTTACCGTATCGCTCAAACTGCATATCCCATATATCAAGTGAGCTTATCATCTCCTCTGACGGATTAAATGCCAGTTCTTTTAATAATTTATTTCGCTGTCCAAGTACTTTATTAAAATTAACAAGATTACTAAGATATATTTTGTTAAGCTGGCTTAACTCCATATCCATAAAACGTCTTCTCTGCGAAGGTCCGTCTTTAATAATGTTAAGATCCTCTGGCGAAAAAAGCACAACATTAATTATACCAAATAAATCAACAGCTTTCTTTATAGGTATTCCATTAACAGCTATACCTTTTGGCTTATTGCTCTTTAAGTGCATATCAATACGATAACTTATATCATTCTTAATTACATTAGCTTTAATATGTGACTCAGACTCTCCGAATTTGACTATATCTTTATCTTTGCTTCCCCTGTGTGACTTAGAAGTCGCACAGAAATATATAGATTCTAAAATATTAGTCTTACCCTGTGCGTTATCGCCATATATAATATTGACATTTTTATCAAAATTCATATTCAAAATATCATAATTACGGTAATTTTTTAAATCAAGAGACTCTATTATCACAATTACACCTGCTGTTATTAATTATTTTTAATTAGAAGCTTATTGCCCTCAAATTCTACTATTTCGCCGCCAACAAGCTTTTTGCCTCTCTGTGTCTCGACCTTTCCGTTCACTTTAACAAGTCCGTCCTGAATGACTATCTTGGCTTCAACTCCAGACTCAACAAAGCCTGCGGCTTTAATTGCCTGTCCTAATTTGATGAATTCATCACCATTTCTGATTGTTATTTCTTCCATAATACGCTCCATTTCTAATATTTACCATTAAGCTGTAAAGTTTACTGGAAGTATTAAATATATATAAGACTGTTCTTTATCTCTTATAAAGCAAGGTGCTTTAGGATTAACAAGATAAATATCAACTGTTTCATCATCAATAACTCTTAAAGCATCTAAGAGGAACTTAGGATTAAATCCAATCATTAGATCCTTACCCTCTTTCTCAATATCAATATCTTCGTTAAGAGTACCGATTGCTGAATTAACATTAACCTCTAATGAGCCATCTGTAATATTAATGATAATAGGCTTCTTCTCGCCCTCCTTAATAAGAAGATTAGCTCTGTCTATTGAATCAATAAATTCTTTCTTATTGATAACGACCTTAGTACCATAATCGCTTGAAAGCATCTGGTTAATCTTAAAATATTCTCCTTCAATAAGACGTGATACAACAGTTGTATTATCGAATTCAAATAAAATGTGGTTATTAGTAAAGTATACATTTACCATATTTTCTGCATCAGTAGATAATATCTTACTAATTTCCTGTAAAGTCTTGCCAGGAACAACTACTTTAACGTCATCTGCACGTCCTTCAAGATTGAAGTTTCTAATAGCGATACGGTGTCCATCAAGACCTACAACTTTAAGTACATTATCAGATACTTCAAAAAGTTCACCTGTCATCATCTTGTTGTTGTCGTTAGGTGCAGTAGAGAAAATAGTCTGATTAATTACTTCTCTTAAATT
Source organism: Lachnospira rogosae (ex Hitch et al. 2025) (assembly GCF_040096455.1). NCBI lineage: Bacteria > Bacillati > Bacillota > Clostridia > Lachnospirales > Lachnospiraceae > Lachnospira > Lachnospira rogosae (ex Hitch et al. 2025). The sequence goes on from NZ_JBBMER010000011.1 coordinate 8,908, forward strand.
AAACTGGGAAATAGTTATCATTTTATCTTTCTCTATGATAGGTAAATAAGAAAAATCATCTCCGGATTTACCGGCAATATTAAATTTACTCTTCTCACAGGTAATTAAAGATGTGTAATTAGCATCTGTAGTAATAGTAATCTCACTATCTGGAAGTTTTCTTACGATTTCAGAAAATAGCTTAGCATCAATAGCAACTTTACCTTTTTCTATAATCTCGCCTTCAACGATAGTTTCTATACCAAGTTCCATATCGTTACCAGTAAATTTAATAACGTTAGTAGTAGCATCAATAAGAATACATTCAAGAATGTTCATAGTTGTTCTTGTAGGAACGGCTTTCATTACAATACCAACTGCCTTATTCAAATCACTCTTAGAAAATACAAGTTTCATAATTGTTCAAAACTCCTTTCGGTGCCGTAAAGTTAATAACAGGCACATATATAAATATATATAATTCAGTAGTAGTTATAGTAGGGGCTGTGAATATGTTAAAAAGTCATACAAACCCAGTAAATATCAGCATTACACCATAGGATAACCAAGTTATTAGTAACTGTATTGCGTGTTAAAAACAATAAAAAAATGTTGATAAAAAATAAAATGAAAAATTCAAAAAAAAGTTATTAAATTTAATCAACATAAAAAGCACAGGCTATAAACAACATATCAATAATAATATGTGGATAAATCCACAATATGTTGATAACCATGTGGATAACTATGCAAATACAGGTGTACAACTGTTAATAACTCATGAAGGATTTATCTTTTTAATGATAATATCTATGGTATTGCGCATAGAATCATTCTTGACAACTTCCTGAGCTATCTTTTCAGCTCCGTGGATAACTGTTGTATGGTCACGGTTACCGAGAGCCTTACCAACTGCCTGAAGTGGAGCTGTGGTCATCTGACGGCACAGATACATAGCAATCTGGCGTGGATGAACAATGTCAGCTGTACGCTTAGATGATAAAAGGTCATCATATTTGACATTAAAATGGTCTGCAACCGTCTGGATAATAAGTTCAGGGGTTATCTCCTTTTTCGCATCAGGTGAGATAAGATCCTTTAATGTCTGTTCTGCAAATTCCACAGTTATAGGCGTATGTGAAAGCTTAGAAAATGCTGAAAGCTTAGTTAATGCACCTTCAAGCTCCCTGATACTTGACTTGATATGGGTAGCTACATAATCAGAAACTTCATATGGAATATCAAGTCCTGAAATCTCTGCTTTCCTATTAATAATAGCCATCTTAGTTTCATATGTAGGGATCTGTATATCGACCGGAAGTCCCATTTCAAATCGTGTTCTTAATCTTTCGGAGAGAGTTTCCATTTCCTTAGGTGGCTTATCAGAAGATATAACAATCTGCTTGCCGTCCTGATAAAGGGAATTAAAAGTATGGAAGAACTCCTCCTGAGTAGATTCCTTACCTATAATGAACTGTATATCATCAATAAGAAGAACATCTATATTACGGTAACGGTTTCTGAATGCAGCATTGCCTTTTTCTGCATTCTCTTTATTACGGATTGCATCAATAAGTTCGTTAGTAAATGTTTCACTTGTTACATACAACACCTTCTTGGAAGGATTGTTTTCTATTATAAAATGTGCTATTGCCTGCATAAGATGCGTCTTACCAAGTCCAACACCTCCATATATAAACAGAGGGTTATATACTTCCCCCGGTGATTCAGCAACAGCTAAAGACGCCGCATGGGCAAGGTTATTGTTATTACCTACTACGAATGTTTCAAATGTGTAGTTAGGATTAAGATTAAGAGAAATATTCTTATTAGGAGAACTCTCCTGTGCTGTCTTTTTAGCAGTTTCTTCATTTAAAGTATCTTCTGAAATAATTCTTAATTTATAATCTTTTTTCATAATCTCACTAATGGTTACTTCGAGAAATTTAAGATACCTTTTTTCAACATAGTTAGCAGACATCTGTGTGTCTGAAAGAAGAGTTATTTCATTATCACTGACTGAAATAACCTGAAGCGGCTTAATAAATGTTGTAAAAGAAAGGTTCTGTATATCACATTCGTTCTTAAAGGTGTTAAGAATTAAATCCCAGTTATTAATAATTTCGTTCATATTATTCGCCTTTCTGGCAGTATTAGAATGATTACAACATTCCTTTATAATCATAAAGCATTTAAGTGTTTTTTTCAACAGAATTGTGGATAACTTTTAAAAAATAAGGTATTGTAAACATGCTGTGTATAAGTTTATGCAGTTGAAAAATGTCGAAAATACGCAATTTGTCAAGAAAATTATAGAGTTAACCACAATATCCATGAGAGTTATGCACAAGTTTTGCACAATATGTTGATAACTCGGTATAAGCTGTTGATATCTGTGTATAAATCCACATGATTAAAAAAACGTCAAAAAAAGTTATGTTTTGCTTGACTTTGCTATATATTGCGAATATAATTAGAACGATGTTTTAAAAAAAAGTGCTTAAGCACATTGAAACTTGAAGAATATTCTTACCATATATAATAATGGTAGTGAAGGAGGTGCATAGATTATGAAGATGACATTTCAGCCTAAGACAAGACAGAGATCTAAGGTTCACGGTTTTAGATCAAGAATGAGTACTCCAGGTGGAAGAAAAGTTTTAGCAGCAAGAAGAGCAAAGGGAAGAAAGAGACTTTCAGCTTAATTGATTTTACAGCAGATGAGTACGTCAGTATTCATCTGCTTTTTTCTTTATTATTATATTTATTGTAAATGAATTGCTTAAATGAGTTATTTATTAGAAATAATTCATTTATTGAAGATTAACCAGAATTTAATTTAAACAAATAATTATATGGTGGAGTGTTTATGAAGTACAAAGATTTTGAAACATTGAAGAAAAATGAAGATTTTAAAAAGGTATACAACAAAAGAAACTCTTACGCAAACAGAGAGTTAATTATGTATATCAGCAAGAACGGAACGGATACGAAAAGACTCGGTGTATCTGTGAGCAAGAAAGTCGGGAATAGTATTGTCCGACACAGACTGGCCAGATTAGTAAGAGAAGCCTTCAGGCTTAACACTAATCATATACTTGATGGCATAGATGTAGTAGTTGTTGTCAAGGCTGGTCTTAAAGACAAGGGTTATACAGAAACTTGTAAATCAATGATTCATCTTTTAAAGCTTCATAATATGTATAGGTAGATTATAATGGGAAAGAAGATAGTTATTAAACTTATTAGATTTTATCAACTGGTGCTGTCGCCATATAAAGGAAGAAGTTACTGTAATTATGTTCCTTCGTGTTCCCAGTATGCAGTAGAAGCTATAGATATGTATGGAGTTATATTAGGTGGATGGTTGGCATTTAAAAGAATATTAAGATGTAATCCTTTTCATAAGGGAGGATTTGATCCTGTACCTATTGGTAAATATAAAAGAAAAAGATTACATTAATAACCAGGAGGTTCGATTTGTTTAATGCAATTATTATGCCAATAGCTAAGGTGTTAGGTTATATATTTAACCTTTTATTTGAAGCTTTGAGCTTTTTACACATTGGAAATGTAGCTGTTGCAATCGTATTATTTACAATTATTGTTAAGCTTTGTATGCTTCCACTTAGTATTAAACAGCAGAAGCTTACTAAGCTTAATGCAGTAATGAGTCCGGAAATTAAGGCAATTAATGCCAAATATAAGGACAAAAGAGATGATCAGAATGCAATGATGAAGATGCAGGAAGAGACTAAGGCTGTATATGAGAAGTATGGCGTTTCACAGATGGGTGGATGCGTACAGATGCTTATACAGATGCCTATCCTTTTGGCATTATACCAGGTATTCAGATTTATCCCTCTTTATATTTCACAGTTAAAGAACTTATTTATAGCATTTCTTAAAGATAACGGCGGTATTATGGCTTTTGATGGTTATGCAGATACTATGAAGCAGTTCGGTGAGAATATAGACTGGACTAATGTTGATACAGCAATCACAGAGATTAATAAGTTCAGTGCTGATAAGTGGGAAGCTTTAAGAAATGCTTTCCCTGCATTTAGCGATACAATAGCTAACAGCCACTCAAGTCTTGAACATATGAATACATTTTTGGGTATTAATATGTCACAGGAACCAGGATTTGGATTTACACTTGCAATCCTTATACCTATCCTTGCTGGTGTAACACAGTTCATAAGTGTAAAGGTTGCTCAGTCTGGACAGAATACAGAAGTTGATGACGATAACCCAATGGCAGCATCAATGAAGATGACAATGTACATTATGCCATTGATGTCAGCATTTATCGCAATTTCAGTACCAGCAGGTCTTGGTCTTTACTGGATAGCTACAGCAGTTGTTCAGACAATTATTACTGTATTTATCAATCGTTACTATGACAAGCTTGGTGCGGACGAGATTGTAAAACGTAATGTAGAAAAGCGTAATAAGAAGCGTGCGAAGAAGGGTCTTCCACCAGAAAAGATAGCTAAAAATGCTACAACAAGCACTAAGAATATGTCTGCCAGCAGAGAAAAGGCTGTAAAGTCTTTAGAGCAGATTAAGGCTGAGAATGAAAAGAAGGTTCAGGAAATAAAAGAATCATCTAAGTATTATAAGACAGCTAAGCCAGGAAGCCTTGCAGAAAAGGCTGGAATGGTTGCCAAGTATAATGAGAAGAATACTAAGAATGGCGGCAAGAAGAATTAGTGTATACAGAGCAGATTAAAAAAGTAACAGACAATATTTTATAATTAGATAGTGAGGGTAAAACAATGGAATATATTGAAGTTACAGGTAGGACAATAGATGACGCACTTACTAATGCGTGTCTTAAGCTTGAAACAACAAGCGATAACATTGAATATGAAGTTATTGAAAAAGGAAGCAACGGTTTATTCGGTATTTTTAATTCAAAGCCAACAAAGATTAAGGCAAGAGTTAAGGCTGGTGTAGGTTCAGTAGATGATGAATTTAGCAAGTTAGAAGCTAAAGAAAAGAAGTCAATTGATGACACAATCAAGAGTGAGATTAAGGCCGAATCTAAGAAAGAAGTTGTTAAAGAGACAGAAAAGGCTGTTAAGAAAGAAACAGCTCCTAAGGCAGATAATTCAAAGGTAAGTGCAACACAGGCAGTTAATGCCAGTGAAGAAGATTTAGAAGAAAAAGCTAACAACAATGAACCAAGACCAGTATTATCTAATGAAGAAATCGAATCAAGAATAAGAACATTTCTTGGTGATATGTTCAGTGCAATGGATATTCCGGTTGAAGTAAAGATAACATTCGATACAGAAGAAGAATGTGTCAATGTTGAACTTATTGGCGAGAATATGGGACTTCTTATCGGTAAGAGAGGACAGACACTTGACTCAATCCAGTATCTTACAAGTCTTGTACTTAACAAGGGTAAAGAAAAGTATGTAAGAATTAAGGTTGATACAGAGAATTACAGACAGAGAAGAAAAGATACTCTTGAATCACTTGCAAAGAATATTGCATACAAGGTTAAGAGAAGCAGACGCTCAGTTGCACTTGAGCCAATGAACCCATATGAGAGAAGAATAATTCACTCAGCATTACAGGGTGATAAGTTCGTATCTACAAAGAGTGAAGGTGAAGAACCATTCAGACACGTCGTTGTATATCTTGACAGAGAGAAGGCTGGCAATAACAGATATTCAGAGCACAGATACTCAGATAACAATAGATATTCAAGATAATATGTTTTAATTTAAAGATTGCTGTGGTATTATTACAACAGCAATCTTTATTATTTAATAGGAAATTCCAATAGAATTTCCTATTAAATAATAGGCACTATGTGCCAGTGATGCGCACTCGCGTGAAGCTGTAGTTTGTCGCAAGCGACAGCACTCGGCGCGCAAAGAGTCACAAAGTGACTCTTTGTTCTTAAATAGCAGGAAATTATTACGATAATTTAGAAGGGAATATGTAGTATGGAGCAGACAATAGCGGCAATATCGACAAGTACAATGTCTAGTGGCGGAATAAGCATAGTAAGAATAAGCGGAGAAAATGCAATAAGTGTTGCAGATACAATATTTGAAGCTAAGAATAATAAAAAGTTATCAAAAGCAGACAGCCACACAATTCACTATGGCGTGATAAAAGATGGTGATGAGGTGATTGATGAGGTGCTTGTATCAGTAATGAAAGCTCCTAATACATATACAAGAGAAGATGTGATAGAGATTAACTGTCACGGAGGAATACTTGTAACAAGAAAAGTATTAGATACAGTGTTAAAGAATGGTGCAAGACCTGCTGAGCCTGGTGAGTTTACTAAGAGGGCATTTCTTAATGGACGCATTGATTTATCTCAGGCGGAAGCGGTTATAGATATTATTAATGCAAGAAATGATTATGCACTTAAATCATCAGTTAATCAATTAGGCGGAAGATTATCAGAGAAAATCACAGCTATCAGGGAAGTAATACTTGATAATGTAGCATTTATTGAGTCTGCATTAGATGATCCAGAACATTTTGATATTAATGATAATGTTGATAAAATGACAAAAGATGTGGATAACTGTGTGGATAAGGTTGATAAATTGTTGAAAACTTCCGACAATGGCCGTATTATGCGGGATGGAATAAGGACAGTAATATTGGGGAAAACTAACGCGGGTAAGTCAAGCCTTTTAAATGCGCTTGCGAAAGAGGAACGTGCGATAGTTACAGATATAGAGGGAACAACAAGAGATGTTCTTGAAGAACAGATTAATCTGTCAGGAATTACGCTTAATCTTATTGATACAGCGGGAATAAGAAAGACAGATGATTATGTGGAGAATATAGGTGTTAATAAAGCTAAGAAATATGCCTCAGAGGCAGATTTGATTATATTTGTCATAGATGCTTCAAGACCACTGGATAATAATGATTACGAGATTATGGACCTTATTATGAATAAAAAGGTACTTGTATTATTGAATAAATCGGATATACAGGCGGTTGTCACCAAAGAAGATATATTGAAGCATTTGTCGTGTAATGTAATATCAGTATCAGCTAAAGAAGAAACTGGTATTGACGATCTGGAAAATGAAATTAAAAATATGTTCTTTAACGGCGAGATAGAAACTAACGAAGAAATATATATAACTAACCTCAGACATAAAAATCTTTTAAGAGAGGCGTTAGAAAGCCTTAAGCTTGTTAAAGGTGGAATAGAGGCAGGAGTAAGCGAAGATTTTTTAACTATTGATATGATGAATGCTTATGAGAAGCTTGGTCTTATCATTGGTGAGGAAGTCGAGGACGACCTTGCAGACAGGATATTCGAGAAGTTCTGTATGGGTAAATAGTGTCAGGTTGTATAAAGTGTAATTGATTATATAAAGTATATTTAATTATATTAAAGATATTGATAAATATATATGTAAAGTTATTAAAGAAATGTAGTAAAAGTTACATAGAAAGGTTAAGGTTATGCCTAATATTAAAGAAACTTATGATGTAATAGTTGTTGGTGCGGGACACGCAGGATGCGAGGCAGCTCTTGCAAGTGCCAGACTTGGACTTGAAACAATTATATTTACTGTCAGTGTTGAGAGCATTGCAATGATGCCTTGTAATCCTAATATTGGAGGAAGTTCTAAAGGACATCTTGTAAGGGAGATAGACGCTCTCGGTGGTGAGATGGGTAAGAATATAGATGCAACATTTATTCAGTCAAAAATGCTTAATGCCTCAAAAGGCCCGGCAGTTCACTCATTGAGGGCACAGGCAGATAAGTCTGATTACAGCAGGCGGATGAGATGCGTGCTTGAGAATACAGATCATCTTCATATAAAGCAGGCAGAGGTGTCTGAGATAATAGTTGAGGACGGTGTTATAAAGGGCGTTAAGACTGTGTCGGGTGCTGTATATGAGGCTGAATCGGTTGTATTATGTACAGGTGTATATCTTAAGGCAAGGTGTATATACGGCGATGTAAGCTACCATACAGGTCCTAATGGACTTCAGGCGGCTAATCATTTAACAGATTCACTTATTAAAAATGGAATTGAGATAAGAAGATTTAAGACAGGTACACCAGCAAGAGTTGATAAGCGTTCAGTTGATTTTAGTAAGATGACAGAGCAATTTGGTGATAAGAGAGTAGTTCCATTTTCATTTGAAACAGACCCTGAGTCAGTTCAGAAGGAGCAGGTAAGCTGCTGGCTTACTTACACTAATGAGGATACACATAAGATAATAAAGGATAATATTGACCGTTCACCTCTCTATTCAGGAGATATACAGGGAACAGGTCCTAGATACTGTCCATCTATTGAAGACAAGGTAGTAAGATTTGCTGATAAGGACAGACATCAGGTATTCATTGAGCCAGAAGGCTTATACACTAATGAAATGTATCTTGGCGGAATGAGCAGTTCAATGCCAGAGGACGTCCAGTATGCAATGTATAGAACCGTACCGGGGCTTGAAAATGTAAGAATTGTCCGTAATGCTTATGCTATTGAATATGATTGTATAAGTGCAATACAGCTCAAATCTTCACTTGAATTCAAGAAGATTAAAGGTTTATTTGCAGGTGGACAGTTTAATGGAAGTTCAGGTTATGAGGAAGCTGCAGCACAGGGGATAATAGCGGGTATTAATGCAGCACTATATGTTAAGGGAAAAGAACCTCTTATACTTGACCGTTCAGAAAGTTATATAGGTGTGCTTATAGATGACCTTGTAACTAAGGAATCATTTGAGCCATACAGAATGATGACTTCAAGAGCAGAATACAGGCTTTTATTAAGACAGGACAATGCTGATATAAGACTTAGCAAATATGGTTATGAAGTCGGACTTATATCTAAGGAAAGATATGACAAGCTTCAGTTAAAGATTAAGCTTATAGACGAGGAAATTGAGAGAGTAAAGGCTGTTAATATAGGAACCAGCAGTAATGTTCAGGACCTTTTAAGAGAAAATGGAAGCACTGAGCTTTTAACAGGTGTTACTCTTGCAGAATTAATTAAAAGACCGGAGCTTTCTTATGAAGTGCTTGCACCAATTGATAAAGACCGTACAGAGCTTCCTTGGGATGTTAAGGAGCAGGTTAATATTAATCTTAAGTATGAAGGTTATATAAGCCGTCAGATGCGTCAGGTAGAGCATTTTAAGAAGCTTGAGAAGAAGATAATACCAGACGGGCTTGATTATTATGCAATCAATGGATTAAGAAAAGAAGCTATGCAGAAGCTTGATAAGTTCAATCCAAGGTCAATAGGACAGGCATCAAGAATATCTGGTGTATCACCAGCAGATATATCGGTGCTTCTTGTGTATCTGGAGAGCTATAGAAGAAATAATAATTAATATAAAATATATTATACCAGGGGTAAAAGGTCTAAAACTATATGGGCTTGCTCATAGTTGGTGCTTTTTCCCTCAACATCAATATATATGATGGAAATTATTATATAGTAAAAAATGTTAGTGTATTAGAGGAGAAATTATGCCAAGTGCTATATTTAAAAGAAATTTAGAAAGCATAAATGTAGAACTGTCGGATAAACAGCTTGAACAGCTTGATAAGTATTATGAAATTCTTGTTGAGTGGAATAGTTTTATGAATCTCACAGGAATTACAGAGTATGAGGAAGTTATGTTAAAGCATTACCTTGATAGTCTTGTGTTAAAGCTGCCTATAGATGGCGGTAACCTCAATATTAAGCTTATTGATGTGGGAACAGGGGCAGGATTTCCAGGACTTCCATTAAAGATAGCTTATCCTGATACAGAGGTTGTGCTATTTGATTCTCTTAATAAAAGAATTAAATTCCTTGATGAAGTTATCGCACAGTTAGGCTTAAAAGGAATAAGCACAGTTCACGGACGAGCTGAGGATGGTGGAAAGTCTAAAGAATTAAGAGAACAATTTGATGTCAGTGTATCAAGGGCAGTCGCTGATTTATCAGTGCTTGCAGAATATAATCTTCCATTTGTTAAGGTTGGTGGATATTTTGTTGCATACAAATCAGGTGAGATTGATGAGGAGCTTGAGAAGTCTAAGAAAGCTATATTAATACTTGGAGGGCAGATTGAGAAAGTTGACAAATTCAAATTGCCTGAAACGGATATTGAGAGGTCACTTGTATATATAAAGAAGGTTAAGAATACGCCTAAGAAATTCCCGAGAAAAGCGGGATTACCTGCTAAAGAGCCGATAGGGTGATTGAATTAAAATAATATTTTATTGTGGTAGTTTGTTATATAGAATAACGCATATGTCCGATTTATTCAAAGTACTGATTAAGTAATAAGTTGTAGAGATAAAATGTATTGTATGTCTGATTTATTCAATAACATATTATATATGAAATGTTATATATAAAATATTATATATGAAAATACCTGTTAAAACAGTTAGGTGTGTTAGAAATTAGTTCTAATGTATATTTCTGTTTTAGCAGGTATTTTTATATATCTATGGCAGAAATTATTTAAGTTACTTAAACATAAATTTCATTTTCTTGCCAAACATATCTACAATAGTAGAAATTATTTAGGTTACTTAAACCTAATTACCAAATCTACTTTTTATCTGATATCTACAATAGTAGAAATTATCTTAAATATCAAAAATAGGTGTCACGCACCAATTTACATATCCAGGAAAATATCAGCCTGTTTGGCAAATTCTACAGGTTGTTCTATCTGTGGAAGATTCTTGCTGTTCTTAATCTCAACAACTTCTATTGCAGGGTTAAGATAAAGATACTCTGATACAGAAGTATCCTTGCTGTTCTCGCCAGTTATTATATATATGCAGTTATCAATATCAGATACGGCTTTGGCAATTGAGGCAGTAGTAAAATTGCATTCTGTGCTTGCAAAAAGAAATTTGCTTGAAGCACCAGAAAGATGTGCATTTTCATAATAAGCATTAAGGTAATCAACAGGAACTATTCCGTTGTCGAATACATTTTTGGAAAGAATATTATTCAGGCGGTCTTTTCGCATACATATATTGTATATAGTAGTCCCAATTACAGGTATATCAAGAAGTCTGCGTCTTATGCCAGCACGTCTGCCAGGTACGGCTTTGGCTTTAGATACAGCCTTAGGACTTACAAGAATTATTTTATTATATAAATCTTTCTTGATATATACTGAACTTATGACCATAGGAGCGGAGTCGCCGGTTGCTATTATATCTGTCTTTTTGCCAATTACATTTGTTATAAAATCATTTAAAAGCTGTGTATACATATAAGTTGTATATGTTATCTGTGGTTTATCAGAATGTCCACAACCTAATAAATCAACAACATACAGATGATGTTTCTTGGATAAATAATGGACTGTATTATCCCATTCGTAGCCAGAGCTATAAGACTTCAAATCGTGAATTAAGAGGAGTGGAGGATTGTCGTAATTGCCATATGTGGAATATGCAATATTGCCAAATTTCCAGCTATAGGTGTGTTTAACAGTTTTGCCGGTATAATTATTAATTGTTGCTGATTCAAATATAAATTTATTAATAATGTGTGAGGTTGTTACAACGGCTGTTCCCATACCAACCGCAAGCCCCAGTTTCTGCCATTTATTCATATATTAATCTCCATTCATATTAATATTTTATGATATTATAATTATAATCCATATATAATTATGTGACAATATGCCTATTAAGGCAAATTAATGACCATTTAGGACTAGAATATTATATAAAAAGCTTTATTTTTAGTGACAAATAAGTTAAAATTTGTATAAAAGCTCGAAATTAACCGATTTAACTGATAGGCGGGTGTTACATATGTCAGAGAAGGCTGTTGAATATTTAAGTAAACAGATTGAAAATATAAATAATAAATTAAAAGAAATATCTGATGATATTCATTGCGTTGATATAGAGATTAATACTATTAATGATAAAATAACATTAATAGACAACAATACTGATAAGACAGAGGATATGTTTATATCATTTGGCAATGAGGTATTTGAGAGAAATCAGAATAAATTATTAAAGAGTAAAATTGATGATTTATTAAAACAAAAAGAGATATATCAAGAAAATTATAACCAATTATCCGTAAAAATGGAAGAAATGCAGGATGTTATCAACAATAATGATATTGAAACCATGGAAAATGTGGATAATAACAGTGATAGTACCAATATATTGTGGTTATTGGAGGCTGACAGAAAGAGAATATCAAGGGATATTCACGATACAGTCGTACAGAATTTGACAGCACTTATTCATAAACAGGAATTTGCTATTCAGATTGCTGATAGGGATTTGAATAGAGCTAAAATAGAAATGAATAATGTAAAGGGTATTGTCAAAGAAAGTATTAATGAGCTACGTAATATTATATACCAGTTAAGACCTATGGAACTTGATGACCTGGGATTTAACGAGGCATTAATGAATCTTCTTGATAAATTAGATGATAGTCATAAGGATATTATTATGCACTATACAATAGATTGCACAGATGATATATCGCACGTTGTGTGTATGTCAACTTTAAGGATAATTAATGAATTAACCAGTAACTCGTTTAAACACGCTGACTGCAATAATATATATATTGATATTGCAACAGATGATAATAAACTTACTATTAGTTATAAAGATGATGGATGTGGTTTCGATTTTGAACAGATTGGCAAGGTTAAATCTAATAATACAGGTTATGGAATAAGAATGCTTGTTGAAAGGGTTAATCTGCTAAGAGGTAGTATTAACTATAACAAAGATGAGAAAGAGTTTGTTATTAATATACCTTTGAAATAATAATTTTTGAGGAGAGAGAAAATAATATGTCTGTTAATATTTTACTTGCAGATGATCATAAGATGATTAGAGAAGGTTTGAAACAGCTTCTTGAAATGTATGATGATATTAAAGTTGTAGGAGAGGCTGGAGATGGATTTGAATGTCTTAATCTTGCAGATAAGACACATCCTGATGTAATACTTCTGGATATTAATATGCCTAATCTTGACGGACTTCAGGTGCTTAACATAATTAAAACTCAGAAAATGGATTGCAAGGTTATAGTTCTTACAATTCATAATGAAATTGAATATTTGATTAAGGCTATAGACTTTAATTGTGATGGGTATATACTTAAAGACTCAGATTTTGATACATTGAAAAATGCAATTATGACAGTATACGAAGGACAGACATACATAGAGCCAACACTTGTTCCATTACTAAATGTACGTTTGGCAGAGAGAGATTTGATGAAAGACAAATCAAAAGAACTTACAAGACGAGAAGTGGAAGTACTTAAAATGATTGCTTCTGGTTCATCAAATAAAGAAATAGCAAGTACATTAAGCATTAGTGAGAGAACTGTTAAAAATCACGTTTCTAATATATTTAAAAAGATTGATGTATCTGATAGAACGCAGGCGGCAGTGTTTGCAATTAAAAATGATATTATTAAGTTAAAGTGATAGATTGGTGCTGAATATAAAAGATAAGTGCTTATTATTTGTTGTTGGAGTTGAATTCATTAGTAACAATAATAATAATTATAGGATAACGTAATGAATTGAATATAGTAGATAGATTTAATTAATGGAGTGGGTGATATGTTTCACGTGAAACATATCACCTGCTTTTTGTTGTTTAGGTTGTGAAAGTATAAGCTATAAAATATAAAAGTATTGCTTGAAATATAGAATTTGAAAGTATTAGCTGCAAAAAATCAAGATGTAAAGTAGGGTGGAGAGTTATATTGAATGGTTATATAATATTGTATGTTGGTGAAAATAATAATGTAAACAATAATAAAATATGTAATATAATAAATAATAAATAAAAATATTTGTTAAATAAAATTCAAAAACTTTAATGGTATTCAAGAAAATGTATTCAAGAAAATATAGATTAAAAGTTAGATGCTTTCTATTTATAGATTATATTGTACCCTTTTATTGATTATAGTATGAATATTATAAAACAATATTAGTTGCATAATTAAAAATACATAAATTAGCAGATTATATTGAGGTAAATCTATTGAAAAAAATAGATTTGAGTATTAAACTATAGATATGTGACTATTAATTAAAATGAATGTTTTACATCAAAATGCTTATTGTGTTTCACGTGAAACATTTTACACTTGCATTTCACATATAATGAATACATATCAATTAATTATAAGCACTATATTATTAATCGGAGGCTGATTATGGGGAGAGTAATAGCAATTGCTAACCAGAAGGGTGGTGTTGGTAAGACAACAACGGCAATTAATTTAACAGCTTGCCTTGCAGAGGCAGGACAAAAAGTTTTACTTATAGATATTGACCCACAGGGTAACGCAACAAGTGGAGTTGGAGTGGATAAGAATGAAGCAGACAAAACTGTATATGATGTAATTCTTAGAGAGTGTGATATATCCGAGGCAATAATTAAAGATGTATATGATAATATGGACTTACTTCCATCTAATATGAATTTAGCTGGAGCAGAGATTGACCTTATAGATGTTGAAGATAGAGAATATGTACTTAAAGAAGAAGTTGCAAAGATAAGAAGAAATTACGATTATATAATAATGGACTGTCCTCCATCTTTAAGTATGCTAACAGTAAATGCAATGACAGCTGCAGATACAGTGTTAGTACCAATACAATGCGAATACTATGCACTTGAAGGTTTGTCACAGTTAATCTATACAATTAATCTTGCTAAGAAAAAGTTAAATAAAAATCTTGAATTAGAAGGTGTTGTGTTTACAATGTATGACTCAAGAACTAATCTTTCATTGCAGGTTGTTGAAAATGTCAAGGATAATCTTAAACAGAATATATACAAGACAATTATTCCTAGAAATATAAGATTAGCAGAAGCTCCAAGTTATGGACAGCCAATAAATATATATGATACAAGATCAACAGGTGCAGAAAGTTATAGATTATTGGCACAGGAAGTTATGGAAAGAGATAAAGAAATAAAGGAGAAATAATATGCCAACAAAGTCAACTGGAACTAAAAGTTCTGCCAAAAGAAGTAAGACAAGTGGATTGGGAAGGGGGATTTCTAATTTAATACCAGAAGCACCTACAGAAGAAAATGTAGTTGTTAAAGAGGTAGTCAAAGAAGTTGTAAAGGAAGTACCAGCAGAAACTAAAGTGAAATTATCTTTGATAGAGCCTAATAAAGATCAGCCAAGAAAAGCATTTGATGAAGATGCGTTGATTGAATTATCAGAATCGATAAAACAGTACGGTGTATTACAGCCATTATTAGTTCAGAAGAAAGATAATTACTATGAGATTATAGCAGGTGAGAGAAGATGGAGAGCTGCTAAGCTTGCAGGTGTTAAGGAAGTACCAGTAATTATTAAAGACTATTCTTCACAGGAGATAGTGGAAATTGCTCTTATTGAAAATATTCAGAGAGAAGATCTTAACCCAATTGAAGAAGCTAAAGCATATCAAAGACTTATTAAAGATTATAGACTTAAACAAGATGAGGTTGCAGAAAAGGTTTCTAAGTCAAGAGCTGCAATTACTAACTCATTAAGATTATTAAAGCTTGATGAGAGAGTCCAGGATATGGTGATTGAAGGTAAAATCAGCAGCGGACACGCAAGAACAATTATAACAATCGAAGATAAAGATAAGCAGTATATGATTGCTCAGAAAATATTTGACGAGAAGTTAAGTGTGAGAGATGTAGAAAAATTAATGAAAGCACTTGAAGCACCAGAGAAACCAGAAAAGAAAGCTCCGAAGAATGATTTTGTCTATAGAGATTTAGAGCAGAAGATGAAGGCAATTATGGGAACTCAGGTTGTAATCAAGAATAAGAATAACAATAAAGGAAAAATAGAAATAGAATATTACTCTCAGGCAGAATTAGAGAGAATATACGAATTATTGCAGAAGATTAACTAAATAATACTTTCAAATATAATGAGCACAGAGTGCTCATCTTAAAAGTTCCTTGCGGAACTTTATATGTGCTGGAAAGCAGCACGAAAATTAAGAAATAATGAGCACAGAGTGCTCATCTTAAAAGTTCCTTGCGGAACTTTATATGTGCTGGAAAGCAGCACGAAAATTAAGAAATAATGATCACAGAGTGTTCATCTTAAAAGTTCCTTGCGGAACTTCATATGTGCTGGAAGGCAGCACGATATTTAAGATATAATACAAATATATTAAATATTAAAACGATAAATAATTAACGAAAGGAATAAAACAATGTTAGATGTATTTGGATTGTTTAGCGTACCAACATTATATGTGCTTATTGGAATAATCGTATTATTGATAGTGGCAATTATTCTTTCTATTGTAGCCATTGCGAAGTCATCGGCAATGAAGAAGAAGTACAACATTATGATGGAAGGCTCAGAAGGAAAGAGTATCGAGAAAATAATTAAAGAGTATACTGACGATGTGAAACTTTTAAAAGAAACATATGAGAACAATACAAAATCAATCAAAGATATATATGATAAGATGCAGTATACATTTCAGAAGGTTGGAATTGTTAAGTATGATGCTTTTCATGAAATGGGCGGTAAATTAAGTTTTGCAATATGTATGCTTGATAAAAATGATAATGGCTGTCTTGTTAATGTAATGCACAGCAATAACGGCTGTTTTGCGTATATTAAAGAGATTATTAATGGTGAGTCATTTATTGAATTAGGTGATGAGGAAGCCAATGCGTTAAAGCAGGCAGTTGCTGGAAGAATGGGTGATGTTGAGCTTAGCAGAGAAGTCAACGATATAGTTAATAATTAAAATGATGAAAATAATAATGGCAATACTAGAATAATAACGAATATAATAAAGTACATTAAAAGATACATAAATAAATATATAAAATGCTGGAAAATATATATAAAAAGGTGCATAATTAAAAGAGTATCAAATTCGTTATATGGAGGAAAAAATGTTAGATTTAAAATTTGTAAGAGAAAATCCAGATATTGTTAAACAGAATATAAAGAATAAATTTCAGGATAGAAAGTTACCTTTAGTTGATGAAGTTATTGAACTTGATGCACAGGCTCGTGCTACAAAGACAGAAGCTGATGAGTTAAGAGCTAACAGAAACAAGCTTTCTAAGCAGATTGGTGCTTTAATGGCACAGGGCAAGAAGGAAGAAGCTGAGGCTGTTAAGGCTCAGGTTAATACTGATGCTGACAGATTAAAGGAACTAGAAGCAAAAGAAACAGAACTTAATGAAAAAGTTACTAAGATTATGATGACAATTCCTAACATTATTGATCCATCAGTACCAATAGGTAAAGATGACAGTGAAAATGTAGAGATTGAAAAGTTCGGTGAACCAGTAGTTCCAGATTTTGAAATACCTTATCATACAGAGATTATGCAGAAGTTTAATGGTATTGACCTTGATGCGGCTGGAAAGGTTGCAGGTAATGGTTTCTATTATCTTATGGGCGATATTGCAAGACTTCACTCAGCAGTAATTTCTTATGCAAGAGATTTTATGATTGACAGAGGTTTCACATATTGTATTCCTCCATATATGATAAGAAGTAATGTTGTTACAGGCGTTATGAGCTTTGATGAAATGGATGCAATGATGTACAAGATTGAAGGCGAAGACCTTTACCTTATAGGTACAAGTGAACATTCAATGATTGGTAAATTTATTGATACAATTACACCAGAGGAAGAGCTTCCAAAGACACTTACAAGCTATTCACCTTGTTTCAGAAAAGAAAAAGGTGCTCATGGTATTGAAGAGAGAGGTGTATATAGAATTCATCAGTTTGAGAAGCAGGAAATGATCGTTGTATGTAAGCCAGAAGACAGCAAAATGTGGTTTGATAAGTTATGGCAGAATACAGTTGATATGTTCCGTTCCCTTGATATACCGGTTAGAACACTTGAATGTTGTTCAGGTGATTTAGCTGATCTTAAGGTTAAGTCAATTGACGTAGAAGCTTGGTCACCAAGACAGAAGAAGTATTTCGAAGTTGGTTCATGCTCTAACTTAGGTGATGCTCAGGCAAGAAGATTAAAGATAAGAGTACAGGGTCCAGACAAGAACAAGTATTTTGCACACACATTGAATAACACTTGTGTTGCACCTCCAAGAATGTTAATCGCATTCCTTGAGAACAATCTTCAGGCTGATGGAAGCGTTAGAATTCCAAAGGCACTCCAGCCATATATGGGTGGAAAGACAGAACTTAGCAAGTAATTAAATATTAAGAAACAAAATATAATTTAACAAGAGATATAGTCTGACAAGACATTTGATTTAATAACATATTTGGTTTCACAAGGTATTTAATTTAATAAGTTAATTAGTTAAACACATTTAACATAATTGTTATCCTGCGTTGATGATGAATTATATGTACTGGAAAGTATGATATAGGTGCATATAATTTGTCGTCAATACAGGATATTTTTAATTGTTATATATTATTTGATATATAGATTAATTTGTGTTATCTTTATAATATTAGATGTTTATTATGATAGTTTAGATGCTGGAAATGGAGTATGTATGAAACAGGTTAAGGTAAAAAATCTTAAGGGAAATGAGATAACAGCCCTTCCTATAGTGACAGATAGTGGCACAGTACTTATACATGCAGATGTTGTATTGAATTCAGAATTGATTAACAGAATTAGGAATTTGGGAATACAAAGTCTAAGCATTAAAGAATATCCTGATGAAATAATTGACCCTGGTGAATATGGTCATATAATTATTGGAACAGATGATAAGCTGGGTGAAGACGATGACATTTATTCTGATAATAGTAATGGCACAGGGATAGATAATGATAATAATTACAATAAAGAAATAGAAAATGTAAGCGAAGATGGCATCAGTAACACCGATAATAATGGTGGTGAAAGTGATTATTATCAAGATAAAAGCAATAATAAAAATGACAGCGATAATGTGAATAATGACAGCCATAATGCAGAGAACTTACACGATAATGAATTGAATAAATCGGACATAGATAGTAATGAATCCAATAGCAAAGCTAAATCGCATAGTGGTAATAGTTATTACAGACATATCTATAAAGTTGAAGAAACGACTAATAATTCGAGGAAAGTTGTTAAAAATGTCCTTGAGAAACACATTTACAAGCATAATCAGGATTTGAAAATATTAGGTTTAGAGGCTGAACGAATTATTGAATCTGTGCTTTCAGAGCCAGAGGTTATTAACAATATAACAGAGATAAGAAATTTATCAACAGATATGTATACACACTGTATCAACGTGTGTTCATTATCTACAATTATGGCGTTAAGACTTAAAATGAGTGATAAGCAGGTTAAAAATGTATCCATGGGAGCGATGCTTCACGACATAGGTTTAAGATACATTAAGACACCATATATGAACACCAATGAAACATATATGAATACTAAAGATGCAATAGAATATAAGAAGCATACTATATTTGGGTATAGTTCTGTTCAGGACGAGGATTGGATACCGGATATAGCTAAAGAAATAATACTTTTACATCACGAAAGAATAGACGGCAAGGGATATCCATTTTCTCATAAAGGAGATAAACTGAAAATGGAAGTTAAGCTTGTATCTTTATGCGATGATTTTGACAGTCTTATAAGTGGTGTGGGTAATCCTAAGCTCAAGATATATGAGGCTATTGAGTATATTAAAGCTAATCAGGGATTGAAATATGATGCAACAATAGCAGAGAAGCTTCTTGAAACAGTAGCAGTATATCCTGTTGGAATTAAGGTTATTACAAGTGAGGGTGAAACGGGCATTGTTGTAAGGCAGAATAAGAAGTTTACTGACAGACCGGTAATTAAAATGTTAAAACATTCAGATGGATCTTTATATGAAGATGAGGTGGAAAAAGATCTTATGGAGTATCTTACACTGTTTATTGTAGATACTGAGTAATACAGGAATGAAGGATTGTTATGAATTTATATATAAAGGCTATAGGATTTGAGCAGGTGGATTCGGACTTTGAAGAGCAGATGATACACGCAGGTATTCTGGACAGTTTGGAGAAGGGGCTTGTTATAAAGAATAATGAGCTTAACCGTGGTGCGGTCATAGTAAGAATAAGCGAGTCTACAGGTTTGTACATATACGGAAGATTTAAAGATAAAGAATTCATATATGAATATTATTTTCCATTTGTTATTGGAAGAACAAGATGTGATAATGATGAGATTACAATAGAAAGACATCTGGATAAGGAATCCTATGCAGTTGTATGTGATGAGTCAAAGACAGGTGTTACCCTTATATTTTATCTGCAAAATGTAATGGATTATCTGGATTACATTTGTGATGAAAAAGGTCTTAACCAGAAAGATTACGATATAGATTCGAGAAGCTATGTATATAAAATTCCAATAAAGAATAAAATGGTAAGCCTTACGGCATTGTCACTTGGCGGAATAATTATGCTTCCAACAAGAAATAATAAGTCAGATTCTGTCAGAATGAAGAAGGAGAAGGACGACAGACAAAGACTTATACAGGCGGCTAAGAAGGGTGACGAGTCGGCAATAGAGAGCCTGACAATAGAAGATATAGATACATACAATGAGCTTTCACACAGAATTGTAAAGGAAGATGTATTTTCAATAGTTGATTCTTCATTTATGCCTTGTGGTGTTGAGTGCGACCAGTATCAGGTAGTCGGCGAGATACTTGAGTTGTCTGAGGAGATTAATCATTACACCAAAGAGAAAATATATATAATGGTTATCGAATGTAATGATCTTAATATGACTGTTGCCATTAACCAGGCTCATCTGCTTGGAGAACCCGCTGTTGGCAGGAGATTTAAGGGGCAGATATGGCTGCAGGGAAGTGTTAAGTTTAATAATTAAAATATTTGCCTGAAATGGACAGATGTGATATAATTAAATAAGTGGCGTTAAGCTCACATAATAAAAATGGTTACCGTAGCCTGAAGGCTGAAAAGCCCTGATACGGAGCTTGTTCTCTTAGTTAAATGGATATAACGAGCGCCTCCTAAGCGCTAGTTGTGGGTTCGATTCCCGCAGGGAACATTAATTTCTTGCAACAATGATTGTGAAAATTCATTGTTGCATTTTTTATTTTATGGTGATTGTGAGCACCATAAAAATATATAAATGAGTAGTTGGAACACCGAAAAAATAAAAGGGGGCACAGGGAACTAAATCCATTCTTAAAAAAATCATACAAAAACTACATCAATAAGTATAAATTTCTATTGCATTTAAAATTGAATTGTGATAGTTTTATTAATGTCAGATGGACAATAATTATGAGACTGGGTATATGAGGTTTTTACCCGGTTTTTTGTAATGTGATTCAGAAAAATTTATTAAACAAATAAAAACAAAAGAAAGGGAAATTATATGGCAAAGTTAAGAAAATGGATAGGTAATTTAAAAGTTTCAGCGAAATTGCAGGTATACCGGATGGCGGTATTAGTGATGACAGCTTTTTTTGTATTGGTGGCACTTGTATCAACATTAGTGATTCGTTCGACTATACATAGTATTACGGAAGTGTGGTCTCCTTCACTTGAGTGTCTGCAGGAATTACAAACAATAACTGCTAAATATAGAATCAAACAGTATCAGCATCTTGTAGAAACAGATACAGCAGCTATGGCAGCCTGTGAAAAAGAAACTAATGATATGGAGAATCAGATAAAGGATATATCTTCTAAGTTAGAGAAAATAATTAATTCAAATAAGAAAGCACAGGTAGGTAAAGCTGATTATGAAAAGGCAAGCTCTGCATGGGAGGATTACAGGTCAGCCTCAGATAAAATATATAAGCTTAGTAGAGAAGGCAAACAGGCTGATGCTGCTAATCTTATGATTGGAAGCGTGTATGAAAGTAATAAGGAATTTGTAGAAAAGTTAAATTCAGTACGCGATGATTTTCAGGCGGAATTAGATACGGCAAAAGTAATTGCTAATATATGTACAATAATTATTTTTATTGTCATTATCATAACAGGATTAGCGATTGCAGTGATTGCAACAATTATAGGAAAGATAATATCAGACTCAATTACAGAACCAGTACGTCAGATTGATGAGGCAGTTGCCAGCCTTAGAAAGGGTGAGCTGTCTAACGTGGATATGCTTACATATGAATCTGATGATGAGTTTGGTGAAACAATTACAAAGCTTAAGGAAGCTATGAATATACTTTCAGATTATGTAAGCGAGATTTCACGGGAGGTTAAATTCATAGCACAGGGTGATTTAACAAGAAATGGTGATGATATTACACCGTTTCTGGGTGATTTTTCAGAATTAAAGGATTCGCTTCTGTATATTTTAAAGCGTTTTAACAGTACATTGTCAGAGATAAGCAGTATTGCAGAACAGGTTACACATAATGCGAAAGAAGTAGAAAGTGCATCTAAGTCGTTAGCAGATGGTGCAACAGAGCAGGCAGGAGTTATCCAGGAACTGAATGCAACGATAGATACAGTTGTTGACCTTGCAGTGGATACAGCAAGTGAAACAAAGAACGCATCTGAACGTGTAAAGGCTTCTGCAAACAAAGCAAACGAAGAAAAAGAAAAAATGAATGTTTTACTGACAGAGATGGAACATATTACAGAAATATCCAAGGAAATAGGTAATATTATTACCGATATTGAAGATATTGCTTCCCAGACTAATCTGTTAGCACTTAATGCTTCTATTGAAGCTGCAAGGGCAGGTGAAGCAGGAAAGGGATTTGCGGTAGTTGCAGACCAGATTGGAAAGCTTGCAGCAGATAGTGCTAATTCAGCGGTTAATACAAGAGAATTAATTGATAAGACTTTAGTTGAAATTCAAAAAGGAAATGAAATTACAATAACAACAGCAGAAGCTTTTAACCAGATTATTTCAGATATGAATTCTTTTGCAGAAATGGCACAGAACACAATGGAGAAAGCTAACACTCAGGCAGAGTCATTAGAACAGATTGGACAGGGAATAGAACAGCTTTCAGGTGTGGTACAGGGTACTGCAGCATCTTCAGAAGAGAATACAGCAATAAGTATTAACCTCGCAGAGGGTGCAGATAAGATGAATGAACGCGTGAAAAGATTCAAGTTATTCTAAAAAGTATAGCTGGCTGCATGAGGGAATCTCTTTCTGACAATCAGAGAATATATCATCTGGTAGAAAAACATAATTAACTGAAGGAGATGAAGATGACGGTAAGTGCAGATGAAAGGAAAAATACTAATGAAAGTATATATAGATTTTGATGATGTATTATGTGAAACAGCAAAACATTTTACAAAACTTGCAAAAGAGTTATTCGGAATTGATGTGCCTTACCGTGAAGTGCAGTTTTTTAATCTGAAAAAGACTTTTGATTTGAGTGATGAACAGTATGAAGAGATGATGATAGCAGGGCATCTGCCAGAGAATCTGTTAAATTATGAGGAAACTACAGGGGCAGCAGATACTATTAATAAATGGGTTGATGAAGGCCACGAAATCTATATTATCACGGGAAGACCTTTTAATTCGTATGAGCCATCACGAAAATGGCTTGATGAACACAATCTTAAAAGAGTTCCATTATACTGTGTTGATAAATATGGTCGTGAAACCAGTAAACAGGACTATGCATATAATATGACTTTAGAGCAGCTTTATAATATGACATTTGATTTTGCAATAGAGGATTCGCCGTCAGCTTTTGAGCACGTTATGCATTTTGATAATTGTAAGGTGGCAGTGTTTAACCGCCCTTGGAACATACACGAAGAACTTCCTGATGACAGATTTGTGAGGTGCGAAGGGTGGAAAGAGATTGACAGGTTATTTGAGGAATATTTTAAGCAACAGACGGATAATTAATAATATGATAACAGCCACCAGTATAATAATATGTTTACCTGACAGGAGCATATTACAATAAAGCTGGCGGCTGTTATTATATTATTATGTACAATAACGGAAGGTGCGGTCAGTTATAATTCTTGCAAATATAAGTCCAAGTGGAAGTGCTATTATTATCATAACTGCGGAGGTGAACCACGAAACCGCTTCTGTCAGTGACATAATTCCAAAGTTATATATTGCACGGTACAGGTAAAGTCCAGGAACCATAATAACAATGGAAGGCACGGTTAATGATATACGTGGATAACCATTATATTTTTTTATAAATGAAGCAAGCAGTCCAGCAGTTACAGCTCCGATAAATGCGGCAGCGGCAGCAGGTATTGCAGTAAAGTCAACAAGTTCAAGACGGAGTGTGTTGGCAATAGCACCAATAACAGCAGTGGTTGCCGCCATTGGAATAGAGCTGTTAAACATAATTGAAAATCCAAATACACCGCAGAAGCTTGCAATTAATCTTAAAATAAGATGAGTTATATTGCCAATATTCAGGCTGGAGAATTCCTCAGGTTGTAAATGAAGAATTAATGCCATAATCCACGCAAATACAGTTGCCACAAGAACTATGATTGCTGAATAAGTAAGTCTTTCAATACCTGAACGAATGTCAAGCTTGGCAAGGTCAATTCCACTTGTAATAAATGGAAATCCGGGTATTATAAAGAGCATAGAGCATATATATCCGGCTTCGTGTACTGACGGTATGTTAAACAGCAGAATGGCAAGTTTAAGCAGTATTGCATATATAAGACACGAAGCTGATATAGAAGCAGCTATATTTAAAAACAAAGTAAAATGGTGTTTAATAAGCTTGGTTCTTATCAGATTACCTGCACCGGCGGCGATAAAAGCGAAAAGCATTTCAATAGGTCCGCCACCAAGAAGAAATGTGAACGCACAGCACGCAAGAGCGGCGGCAAGTCCAAGCTTGACCGGTGAATACAGGGTATGTATCTGTTCAATTTCATCAAGACGTTTATGAATTATTTCACCGGTAAGATGAGCTTCTTCGTTTGGAAAGTTATCGACAAACTGCTCCATACGGTAAAGCTTTGATGTGTTGACACCTGTATTAGCTATGCTGAGTGACTGGGATACGCAGTCATTTCCATCAAAACAGTTAAATTCAATAGACATAAGTCCAACATCAACAGTACAGGTTACGCCAAGCTCCTTGGAAAGTCTGTTCATAGATGTACGCACACGCCACGCACCAGTACCACACGAGAGCATAATCAAGCCGACACGTCCGATAACAGAAGCCTTTTCGATAAGGTCAGCATCGGAAATCAGTGCATTGCTGTCAGCATTGGTATAGTCGTGCCAAGGTATCTCCATATGATTTTTTTCCATAATATCTATATAATTAGTCTTTGGCATATATAATCTCCTCAGCTTTCTTAACGTGATTTTCAAGATTTTTCAAAAAGATAGAATTAGGAAGGAATATTCCCAACTCATCAAAATGCTTGTTATTATCTATATATGAGTCCTGACCATAGAAGATATACGCCATAGGAAGATTTTTCTCAAGTTCAAGCATAAGGTCCCATACAGCACTGTAGGCTTCGGCTTCAGTTTCTTTAAGTTTTACTGTGTCAGGAAGCTCACGGATAAGCAGTATGCCTGTATTTTCTTCAATAATCTGCTGTTCAATAATAGATGGGTCATCGCCATATATATGACTGTATCTGTAGGCTTTGGCAAGAAAGATATTCTTATTATTATGAAGATTTTGGTAAATGTTATAAAAATGCTGATAGTCTTTTTCGTGAACAGTATTCTTATATTCTGGTAAGAGAATACCATTATCGTCAGTCATAATAATTGGATTTTGTTTTCCGTCAGCATTGAAGCGATATGGAATAAGAAAAGAATTTCTCAGTAAGTCAAACAGTGTGTTCTGGCTTATAGCCATAAGAAATGCAGATAAATCCTTGTTAGTGTAGCAGTTAAATAATGCCTCGGTAAATTGTAGTGGCGAAAGATCAGTACCAGAATCGTCATTGCAAAATAAATTATCACAGAATGTCTGAAAAAGCTTGTTATATGCCCACTTATCGCTTAAGATTTTATCAAATAAAACCTCAGCTTTTTCTTCTCGTGGAAATATTGTTTTTTCTATCATAAATATCCGACCTTTCTTATATTTTTATTTCGACAGTTATTATACTATCGAATCGGCAATAAGTGAAAAATATAAATAATATAATTGCCATAACATTATGGTATAACGAGCACAAAAGTGCTCATCTTAAAAGTTCCTTGCGGAACTTTATATGTGCTGAAAACCGCACAAAATTATGGCATAATGAAAAAATATCGGGGAAGTCTAAGCTGACAAAGGAGAATGGTATATGTTTGCAGGAGTGTAATTCGTAAGTCTTAAAATCAAGATAGTTGAATTCTTAAATAAGCTGTACTATAATTACGCTAAAATATTATCAAAATTATTTGAAAGGTGAACAACGTGAAACAGATATACAGAGTAGATAAGAGTGGTAATCTCGCACAGGCTATAAGTGAGATTACTGCACCAAAATTATTATTATTGATGTCTAATAATGAGCAGTTTGAGCAGCATGTAGAAGAGCTGGAAAGACATTTTCCAGGTGTTCCAAGCATTGGCTGTATTGGAGGAAGCTACGGAGGACAGACGGTTGTAGCTGATAATGGCGTAGCAGTTATTGCTATGGAGGGGAATTTAAGTGTAGTGACTAATGTACTTGAGCAGGCTTCGACTATGCCTGTAAAGTATATTGGGAGACTTGAGGAAGATATTAATAAGGTTGCCGCATCACAGAATAATACAATATGTATTGACTTTTGTTCAGGTAATGATGCGTGTGTGCTTACTACAATCTACAGTGTTCTTGGAAAGAAGCATATATCACTTGTAGGTGGAACTGGTGATGGAGGAAAAGTATCAGTTAATGGAAAGATCTATGCTGATGCTGATGTATATGCACTTATTCGTAATAATGATGGTAAGATTAAGGTTTATAAGGAGAATATATATAAGCAGGTTCCAGCTTGTCGTTTTATTGCATCTAAGACTGACCGCAGTAAGTATCTTATAGGAGAGCTTAATGGAAGACCAGCCAGAAAAGTATATCAGGATATATTAAATATTGGTGATAAGGAGATGGCGACACAGACATTTAAGAATCCGTTAGGTAAGATGAATGGTCAGGATATATGTATAATATCTATTAAAGAAGTTGTTGGCGATAAACTTGAGTGTTATCGTCAGGTTAATGATTCTGATGTTCTTACATTACTCGAATTACAGGATATATCCCATGTTGTTGAAAATACTATTAATCAGATAAAGAAAGATTTTACACACATATCAGGTGTATTTTCTATTAATTGTGTATTAAGATATTTACTCTTCTCACAGGAGCATTATTTTGAAACATATCTTAAGTCTATGTCCGTATTAGGAGACCACGCTGGTCTTATAGGTTATGGGGAGCATTACAACCAGCAGTTTGTTAACCAGACAATGACTTGTGTAGTATTTGAATAAATGTTACTGTTTAAAGTCCATTTTGCAAATGAAGTAAATTTAATACTCATAAAATGACAGCAAATATCAAAAAGAGGAGGAGATTATATGTTTGGCAGAAAATTAAAAACACAGAAAGAAAATGTTATATCGGCACAAGAAGAAACTTTAGATATGCACCCAGTCATACACGTTGCAGACAGTATTATTGAATATCAGAAACAGCTTGCAGAGAGGGAAGTAGAATCACTTGATGAGATGGCAGATATACAGAAAGCATTTGTGCTTGCAACTAAAGAGAATGAAAGATTAAAAGACCAGGTACAGGAATTATCATCTGTATTTGCTGATGTAGGTCAGATTGCAACAAGCTTTGACGGTGTAAAAAATGAAATTGTTGACTCTGTAGGAGAGGCACAGAAAAAGGTAGATGAATTAAAGAATAGTTCAAAAGAAGTAAGCAGGAGTTTTGATGAGATAAAGAGTGCATTTGCAGGTGTTCAGGTATCTGTACAGCAGATTAAAGATTGTATGCAGCAGATTATAGCAATTGCGAATCAGACTAATATGCTTGCACTCAATGCTTCTATTGAGGCGGCAAGAGCAGGAGAGCAGGGAAGGGGCTTTGCGGTTGTTGCCAACGAGGTCAAGAACCTTGCAGAGGAGATAAAGACACTTGTAAGCACAGTTGAGGGAAGTATCTCTGAGGTAGAAAGGGGTACAACACAGCTTAATAATAATATTGAGGAATCACAGTCAGTATTTGGAAAGAATGTTGAAGATGCAGATGCAGCATATGGAGTATTTGAACAGATTATAAAAGCAGCAGATGCAGCTAAGGAGGTTCAGGAGGAGATAGGCGAGGTTACACAGTCTTCTGAAAAAAGACTTTCAGATGTTAAAGACTGCTTTGATGACCAGGAACAGCAGTTACAGAAGGTGCTTGCACATATTGAGCGTGCCAACGACTTAGGAACAACCAAGAGTTCTATGTTTGAGGATATGAATAACCTTGTATCCCAGCTTGCTCCTATTGCCAAAGATATACAAAATAAATATCAATAATTTACTGTGAAGGGAATTGGTTATGAATTATATAGTGTTAGACCTTGAATGGAATCAGAGCTACAGAGGAAAAGAATATTCTATAGAAGAAATGCCATTTGAGATTATACAGATAGGAGCTGTAAAGCTTGATGAACATAAGAATATAACCGGACGGTGGGAAAGAATAATCAGACCTGTAGAATATGTTAAACTTCACGGTAAAGTATCAGAAATGCTTGAAATTACTGAAGATGAACTCAAAATGGGAGATGATTTTGCAAGTGCGGCGAAAGAATTTCTTGAATGGTGTGGTGATGACTATGAATTTATAACCTGGGGAAGTTCAGATCTTACAGAGTTTCAAAGGAATATGAAGCATTTCGGGGTTGAGAACAATTTTCCATTTCCATTTATGTATTATGATCTGCAGAAGTTATACAGCAAGGTATACTCAGACGGCAAGACAAGAAGAAGTCTTAAGATGGCTATTGAGGAGCTTGGTTTCAGCGAGGATGCAGAGTATCATTCAGCAATTAATGATGCTGTATACACGGCAAGGATATTCCAGCAGATGGATTTTGACAGCGTAAAGGTGTATGAGAGCATTGACACATACAGAATACCTAAAGATAGAAAAACTGAGATATATGCCAACTTTGGGACATATGAGAAATATATTTCAAGAGGTTTTAAGACAAGGGATAATGCAGCTGATGACAGGGTTGCAAGGTCGTGCAGGTGTTATATATGTGGCAGGTCTATGAAAAGACTTATAAAATGGTTTGCGACAACTTCAAAGACATATTATTCAGTATTTGTGTGTGAAGAGCATGGCACATTTAAGGGAAAGCTTAAGGTTAAACATAATGATAACGGATTGTATTATGATGTAAGAATTGTTAAGCAGACAGATGAAAAAGGGGTTGATAAGATAATAGACAAGCAGGTTAAGGAACGCGAACACAGAAGACGTAAGAGATTGGAAGAACACAAAAGAAAGAAATTACTTAAATAATATTCTATTATGTCTGCCGTGTAAAATAACTAATTAAATATAAATAAAAAAGGCAGTAATCTTAATTATATATAATGCTTTGAAGGAAAGGATATTTCTGGGAATTATATATAATTAAGATTACTGCCTTTTTGAATATGACAGGATATCTGTTGAATGAAATTGCTGCATCAACAGATGCTGCTATATAACTGCATATATTATAGCTGCCGCAATAACAAGCTGTATTATTGCAAATCTGAATACGACCTGTGCATCAGACCAGCTCTTGTTCTTTCTCATATGGTCGTGGATAGGTGTTCTTATATTCTGCATAATCTTTATATGAAGAAATCTCATAAATGAAACCTTAATAAGACCAAGTCCGCCATCAATTATAAGAACTATGGCAAGTGGAATGTAAAGCAGAGGGCTGTGTAACTTAAGAAAAGCAAATGCTATAAATATTCCTATTGCCCTTGAGCCTGCATCGCCCATAAGCAGCTTGCTAGGTGATGCGTTAAACCACAGATAACCAAGAATACATACTACCATAATAAGTATTGT
Source organism: Lachnospira rogosae (ex Hitch et al. 2025) (assembly GCF_040096455.1). Classification (NCBI taxonomy): domain Bacteria; kingdom Bacillati; phylum Bacillota; class Clostridia; order Lachnospirales; family Lachnospiraceae; genus Lachnospira; species Lachnospira rogosae (ex Hitch et al. 2025). The sequence goes on from NZ_JBBMER010000011.1 coordinate 38,901, forward strand.
GTGGCGGAATGAGCTTTCAATGTCAAATATCATAAATAATACATAGGCAGATGAAAGTGTAATTGCCGAAAGAGTTCCACATAAGCCGTCAACACCATCTGAGCAGTTAGTTACATTTATGCTGACCCATATTAATATAACGATGAGAACACCGTATATGATTGGGTTAAGTGTAACTGTAAGCTTAAAGAGTGATATGTCAAATGTGTTAGGATTATAGTGGAGATATGTAACTGCCGCCATAACCGCAATTACGAAATCTATAATACCTTTTTTAAGCTCGCCCCAAGGTGATGACGAAGCATCATCAAGGTAACCTGAGAGCATTGCTGCAAGTACAAGTATAAGATAAATGATTATCTCAGAACTTAAATTGACAAATATCATACAGGTTATTGTAAATACGAGGATAAATATAATTCCTGCTCCTCTTGGCTTGCCGACTGACTTTGAGCCATTAATTGCGTAAGCTCTGCCGCCATCACGGGGAAGGATATTTTTACCCATATATATAGCAAGGCACGTTATTGCAAATGCAAATATTATGCTGGCAAAAGTCACAACATTAATATAATTCGGACTTATCAGATAATAAATCATAATTATGAATTCTCCTTTGATTATTAATAGTTTTATGATAAATTCCTATAATTATGATGTCAAGTGAAAGATAGAAGTAATTAATTGGATTATCAAAATATATGAGAAATTTTATTATAAAAATGACCAATTGTCAAAAAATTAATAGTATTTAATTTAATGTTATGATAAAATAATGTTAATACAAAAGTATATGCGAAGTAATATTATTAATGTGGAAGGGCGGAGTAATATATGGCTGTGACAATTAATTATGAACAGATAAGAATAACTGAGTTAGACTCATATCTTTTTGGACAGGGAACACACTACGAGATATATAATAAAATGGGTGCACATATAGCGAAGAAAGATGGAAAGCCCGGAGTATATTTTGCGGTATGGGCACCAGCGGCGAAGGACGTGTACGTCATAGGTGAATTTAATGACTGGAAAGCCTATGGCTATGATATGAAGAAGATTTCAGATGGTGGAATATATGAGTTATTTATAGAGGGTGCTAAGGCTGGACAGATGTATAAGTACCTTATTATTTCACAGAGTGGTGAGGCTATTTACAAGGCTGACCCATATGCCAATGCGGCACAGTTAAGGCCAGAGACAGCATCAATTATTACTGACCTTAATGGATTTAAGTGGACAGACAGCGTATGGGTTGAACGTAAGAAGAAAGAGAACCATTTAAAGTCAGCAATGTCTATATATGAATGTCATCTTGGTTCGTGGAAGAAGCAGGAAGATGGTACAGAGGACGGTTATATGAATTACCGTGATATAGCACCAGACCTTGCCAAGTATGTATCAGATATGGGATATACACATATAGAGCTTATGGGAATTGCAGAGTATCCATATGACGGCTCGTGGGGTTATCAGGTTACAGGATATTATGCACCAACAGCAAGATACGGAAGTCCTAAGGATTTTATGTATTTTGTGGATTATATGCACAGCAAGAATATTGGTGTAATACTTGACTGGGTACCAGCACATTTTCCAAAAGATGCACATGGGCTTGCGAACTTTGACGGAAGCTGTGTATATGAATATGCAGATCCAAGAAAGGGCGAACACCCTGATTGGGGAACTAAGGTATTTGATTACAGCAAGAATGAGGTATCGAATTTCCTTATTGCCAATGGAATGTTCTGGGTTGATAAGTTCCATATTGATGGCTTAAGAGTAGATGCAGTTGCTTCTATGCTTTATCTTGACTACGGAAGGACAGAAGGCAACTGGGTTCCTAACCAGTATGGCGGTAATGGTAATCTTGAAGCTATGAGTTTCCTTAAGCATTTTAATAGTATGATGAGAAAGAGATTTCCACAGGCTGTTACAATTGCAGAAGAGTCTACAGCATGGCCAATGGTAAGTGGTGACCCTGATAACGGAGAATGTCTTGGATTTACATTCAAGTGGAATATGGGCTGGATGCACGATTTTCTTGAATATATGAAGCTTGACCCTTATTTTAGAAAGTTTAATCATGGTAAGATGACATTTTCTCTTATGTATGCTTACAGCGAGAATTTTATACTTGTATTATCGCACGATGAAGTTGTTCACCTGAAATGTTCTATGTTAGGCAAGATGCCTGGTGACAGAGAGGACAAGTTCGCTAATCTTAAGCTTGCATATGCTTATATGTGTGGACATCCGGGCAAGAAGCTTTTATTTATGGGACAGGAATTCGGACAGTGGAACGAGTGGAGTGAGAAGCGTTCTCTTGACTGGTATCTTCTTGAGGATGAGAGCCACAAGGAATTAAAGGATTTTACAAGTGCGTGCCTTAAGCTTAATAAGAATTACAGATGTTTATATGAAACTGATTATAATTCAGAAGGCTTTAGATGGATTAATGCCAATGACAAGGACAACAGTGTATTCTCATTTATAAGAATAAGTCCGGATAAGAAGAAGCATTTGTTATTCGTTCTTAATTTCACACCTGTTGAAAGACCAAGTCATAGAATTGGAGTGCCAATTAAGGGCAAATATAAGCTTGTATTAGGTGATGATATGAAGAACCAGCAGAAGATAATTGCAAGTAAGAAGGGTGAGTGTGATGGCTATGGTGAGTCACTTCTTGTGGATTTACATAGGTATGGAATAGCTGTGTATGAGTTCAATGGTGATGTGGAAGCACACAAGCCTACAATAATATAATAATAATATAAGAGATATATAAGAGCAGTTTAAATAGCAGTCTGATATATAAGTCAGATATCAGGTTGGCAGGATTTAAGTGAAGCAGGTATATGGTATTGATGTAATTATTAATGTGGTTGATTACATTTATGCTGTAATCTGCTTCATTTTGCTTATTTTTTTGGTGGAAGTAACCGAAATATAATACAGGTTATTTTATAATCAGGCGATAGAATTATCTAAGCAGGATATATAGGCTGTTATTAGGAAATGGAATAACCGGCTGTAGATTAGCCGCAGATAATGTATGGAGGATAAATATGTCTGTATCAATATACGCAGGTAATTTTAACAAGGATAATAATGTTAAAGAAACATCTATTAATTATAAGGAAAATGTAAGCAACAGGACTAATGGTGTCAATGGGATATTTAATGGTGTTGTTATGTCAGAGGGACAGGATAACAGCAGGCTGGCAGATAACACATATGAGTCGTTATTAAAGGAAGCTGATGATGTAAAACAGCAGATTATGAATTCTGCAAGTACAGCACAGATAAGCTTCAAGGCACTTGTTAAAAAGCTTTCTGGTATGGAAGCAGTCGATATAGCAGGTGATGGATTTAATATAACAGATGCCTCTAAGGATGATATGGTATCAATTATTGATAAGATTAGAATTGAGCTTGCAATGCACTCAGACAGCTATGTTGCATATGGAACTGGCGTAAGCTCTGATGCAATTGAGAGTGTTGCAGGGGCAGGTGCAGCTAATGAATTAAAGCAGAGATTAAGCGGTGCTGGAATAAGCGTTGATGACGATACTGTGCAGCAGGTACAATCAGCACTTGATGAGGCGGCTTCAATAACAGAGCTTTCAGAGAGTGCTAAGTATTATATGATTGCCAATGATATTGCACCAACTATTGACGGAATATATAAGGCAGAAAATGCTGTCAGTACAAGACCGGCTAACAGCGGATATGAGATTTCATTTAAGGAATTTAATGCTATGCGTCCACAGATTGAGTCGCTTATGAATAAAGCCGGGCTTGAAGTGAACTTAAGAAACCTTAATAATGCACAGGATTTGATTAATAATAATATACCAGTCACAGAAAAGACTTTAAAATATAAAGCTGTTCTTGACGTACTTAATTTAAATGGTCTTGATACACAGGATGGACAGGATAGTGTATTATCAAAGATTGCTGACCAGCTTGCTATTGGTGAAGACCCTAAAGATACTCCACTTACAAACGATCCATCTATATGGGATAATGTAAAGAACGCAATAGTAACACTGGCTAATGCAAGCTATGATGATATTGTAAATGTTGTTTCATCTGGAAAAGCATTTACAATAGCAAGTCTGAAGGTCGTAATGCAGGTAGGCTGGAGTGAAACAGCAGAAAGCCGGCAGGCTGTTAACAATCAGATGACTGTTAATAACCAGATGTCAGGTGACTGGCAGGGTAATGTAAACAGTCAGATGTCAGGCGGCTGGCAGTGCAATGTTAATAACCAGTATGGTTATGTGCAGGATACGGGCTATAATCAGGGTGTATATAATAATCAGATGGGCGGTAATTATGCATACCAGCAGCCATATGGTTACAATGCACAGAAAGCTTATAACACACTTGTTGAGGCAAGGCTTTTACTTACAGCAGGTACAGGTGTAATTCTTGAAAAGAGTAATACATCACTTCTCTACACGCCTCTTGAACAGATTAACGAGCAGATTAAAGCTCTTGAAGCTAATGGAACATTATATGCTGGCAATACACAGATGTATAATGATGTCCTTGATGTAAGAAAGGCACTTTACGATATTGAGACTGCACCAGCACAGATGTATGAAAAGCTTATGAAGAGTGACCCATATAAGTTGAGTATTTCTATGGTATCAGGCATTGCGAGTGGAATGACAAGCCGTTATGCCAAGGCAATAGATACATATGAAACAACAGGTACTAAGGTAAGAGAAGACTTAGATGACTCTATTATTAAGGCTGTTAATAACAGTGCAGAGGGTATAATGGACGAACTCAATCTTGAGAATACTCAGGAGAACAGAGATGTTATCAAGCTTCTTGCTTCTAATAACATAGATATCAATAAGGAAAATGTTGAGAGGGCAAGAAGAATATATACAACCCTTAATAATCTTGTTGATAATATGAAGCCGGAAACTGTTGTTAAGATGATAGATGACGGAATCAACCCAATGAATACTGATATATGGACAGTTAATGATTATCTTAGCAGTATGAATCAGGGTGCTACTAAGGATAATGAGGAGAAATATTCAAAGTTCCTCTACAAGCTTGACAAGACAGGTGGAATTAACGAAACTAAGAAAAAGCAGTTCATCGGTATATACCAGATGATGAATATATTTACAAGAGATGCTGGTGTGTGTGCGGGTGCTCTTATGAAGCAGGGCAAAGAGATTACTATGGGTAATCTTATCAGTGCCTACACAAGCCGCAAGCACTCTGGAATAGATGTAACTATTGATGATTCAGTAGGTCTTGGAGATAAGGAAACTATCAGTTACTTTGAGTCATTATTTGCAAAGTCACAGAAGTTTATCACTCCTAATACATTGAAGAATTCGGACAATGAGTCACCAATTGAACATCAGAATGTTGAAGCATTTGCTAACGGACTTGCTGAACATTATGATGAAGCAGTGGAAAATGAACTTGACAGCAGTTACATAGAAGAAGTAACTAAGAAAGCAGAACAGGCTGATGCTGAGGTTGTAAGGGAGTTAAGAAGAGCTGGAATTAATGAGAACATTGGTAACATTAATGCGGTTAATGAACTTATGGCTACAGGACAGCTTATGGCTTACACAAGAAAGCACGGAAACCATGGCAGTAAGTCAATATATGGAGAGAACATAATTGATAGCAATGACAAGCTTAAGGAAGTGTTAGACAGCAGGGATAAGCTTGAGGCTATGTATACTAACCTTGAAGAAGCTGCTGGTGATGAACTTGAAGAAGCTATAGAGAGCTCACTTACAGGAACTGCTGAAGACCCTGTTGATTATGATACATTTGAAGAATTAAGAATAAGCAACAGACAGATTAGATATATAAGCAATCTTGCAAGAAGAAATGATTACCGTGTCCCTTATGTTAAAAATGGACAGGCAGGTCTTATCAATCTTACATTTGTTGCAGATGATAATGACAAGGGAAAGATATCTATTAAGATGAATACAGCTTCGTGGGGTGAATTGTCAGTAGAGGCAAAGGTTACACAGTCAGACGTAAGTATGTATGTAAAGCAGGATTCAAGAATTGTGCTTTCCGAAGACAGAAGCATTTATAAGTATTTCCAGCAGATTGAGGGAGATCTTAAAGAACAGTTCGGTTATGACAATGTAAGAATTAATTGTGTAAGAGTTCCAGATGTTAAATATACTACATACGAGGACTCAGGAGCAAAGATTCCATCAGATCGTCTTTATAAGATCGCTTCAGCAATAACAGGAGTATTCTTTGGGGCATAAGAGCGGTTAAAGAATTACAGGATATGTCCGATATATAAAATGTATGATTTGACGAATTCAAAGGATAACGCCAGTAGATGTGGCGGGAATATAAAATCAGGAGAATAAAAGTATGAGAATTAATACTAACGTATCAGCCATTGTATCTAACAATGCGTTACAGAAGGCACAGGATGCACTTTCAAGCTCTATACAAAGACTTTCATCAGGATATAAGATTAACAGTTCAGCTGATGACCCGGCAGGCTGTGCTATTTCAGAGAAGATGAGAGTTCAGATAAGAGGTCTTGATCAGGCTAAGAATAATACAACAGATGGTATCTCTGTTATCAATACAGCAGAAGGTGCTATAGTAGAGATACAGTCTATGCTTACACGTCTTAAGGAACTTACAGTTCAGGCGGCTAACGATGTTAACTCTGATGATGAGCGTGAAGCTATCCAGCAGGAGATTGATAATGTTAATCAGGAAATAGACAGAATATCTGAGCAGACAGAATTCAATACACAGCCACTTATTAATGGTAATCTTTCAAGAAGAGTATATTCAGATTATCAGGGTGTGAACCAGCTTAAGATATCTGACAGTTTTACTGCTGGAATATATGGAGTTACAGTAACACAGGATGCAAGACAGGCAATAGCAGTAGGTGATACTATTACAATGTCAGGCACAGCTAAGGTAACTGCTGATCAGGCAGGAACAATATCTATTAATGGATATAACATTGATATTGTAGAAGGTGATACACTTGATACAATTATGGATAAGGTTATGGATGGTGCTAATATGGCGGGTGGAAGAGCATTTGCTGTATCAAGCCTTGCTAATGATACGAAGACTAACGGAAGTGATTATGCAGGATATAAGCCAGATACATCTTACACAGGCAACAGACTTGTTATAATGACAGAGCAGTATGGAAGAGATCAGCAGTTAGATGTAACATGCAGTAATAAAGACCTTGCTGCTATGCTTGGTATATCAGATGCTTACAATGAAGATGGTTCAGGCATACACGCAGAAGGTAGTGATGTTGTAGCTGAATTCGCTAATGAAGTTGATGATGCAGGCAACCCAACAGGTAAGAGAGTTGGATTTGAAGATTCAGCTATTATCTCAACCAAGGGTACTAAGATTACAGTTAAGGACGTTAATAATAAGGAATTCGTTATGGATGTTCCGGGTAATGTTGCAGGAACAACATTTAATGATACAACAGCAGCTAAGCAGAACGGAAAGTCACAGGCAGCAGGTGGAACAGCTACGGATATTAATCAGGAAGTGACTGATGTCGGAACTATGAGTATTCACGTTGGTGCTAATGAAAATCAGGTTATTGTTCTGGATATTCCTAAGATAACTACTTACACAATAGGTACAGATAATATCAATGTAATGACAAGCTACACAGCACAGCTTTCAATAGGGTATGTAGACGAAGCTATTAATTATGTCAACTCTGCACGTTCAAAGCTTGGTGCATATGAGAACAGATTTGACCATACTACTAAGAACCTTGAGGTTTCAAGTGAGAATGTTACTAAGGCTTTATCAGCTAAGATTGATACAGATATGGCTGAGGAGATGACAGAGTATACATCACAGACAGTTCTTACACAGGCAGCTACATCAATACTTTCACAGGCTAACCAAAGACCATCAGAAGTATTACAGCTTCTTCAGAACTAATCTGTCAGGGTGAATTGATTGGAGATGTGAAGTATGGATAGAGAAGCTATTAAGACATATTCATATAGAATATCGCAGGCGACACGTTCAGAGCTTGTAGTAATAGTGTACGACATAATAAGAGATTATCTTAAAGATGCAGTGTCAACATCAGATAATGCAGTATTTAAAGAGAAACTACACATGGCTATGAGAGGTATAGACCAGCTTATAACAGGTCTTGATATGCAGTATGAGCTTTCAGGTAATCTTTATGTACTCTATAACTATATGAAAAGAACTCTTATCGGTGCACAGGTTTCATATGATAAAAATGTTGTCAATTCAATATACGATATGCTTGGACAGCTAAGACAGTCATTTTATGAAGTAAGCAGACAGGATAATTCAGCACCTCTTATGAAGAATACAGAAAAGGTGTATTCCGGACTTACATATTCTAAATATGGTGCAGGCAATGAAACAGCAAGTGATACGCTTATTAACAGAGGATATATGGTATAATGAGCACAAAAGTGCTCATCTTAAAAGTTCCTAACGGAACTTTGTATGTGCTGAAAAGAAGCACGAAAATTATGGTATAATGAGCACAAAAGTGCTCATCTTAAAAGTTCCTAACGGAACTTTGTATGTGCTGAAAAGCTGCACAAATAATATAATTAATTAAAATAAAAAGGGTTACTGCTTTGACCAAAAGACATTCAGATAATGATTGTCTGGCTAGGGCAGTAACCCTTTTGTAGTATTTTGGTGATTTTCTAGAAACGGAGCTTGCGCTTAGAGTATTTACTACGTTTCTTAGAAAGTGAAGCATTGTTAATAATTGTAAATATAATAAGTATTACAGCTACAATTCCAGCTATAACCCATATATTAATCTTAATACAGCGTTTTGGTGATAACTGTGTTGAGTTGTTCTTGGCACTAAGGTATGGCAGAAGGCTTTCATTGGAATTATCACCGCCTGTTATGGAGAGTGTGGTAGAACCAACAACATTATCACCATAAAGATAATTAAGCTTAGCGGCAAGCCTGCCCTGCTCATTAGTTATATCGTAATTCTTATCAAGGCTCATTGTAACGCTTGAAGTTGAACCGCTGTTAGGAATTGTTATAAATGAGGCATTCATATTAAAGTTAAGTTTTGACTTATTAAATACATCTGATGAGTAGTAGTTATCAGTAGAGAATAACGAGCTTATCTGTGTGTCAGATGTAGTCGATTTCTTAAAGTTATTAAATCCCCAGTCAAATAATGAACGTGTATCTATAAATCTTGTAGAGTCATCTGGTGAACGGAATACAACGCATATAAGCCTCATTCCATCTTTTTCAGCAAATGTTACCAGAGTCATTAAAGATTCATCAGTAAATCCGGTCTTTCCACCTTTGCAGTATTCATAGTAGAACTCGCGTCCTTTAAGCATCTTATGACGGTGTTTTATTGTTCTGGGTGTAGATGTTACATTAGTGGCAGGAATTGTATAGCTTGAGGAAGTTGAGTCAATGTTTACAAACGAAGCGTTGTTATAACAGCCTCGTGCAATCATAGCCATATCGTAAGCACTTGTGTAGTGGTTAGGATTGTAAAGGCCACTGGCATTAGCAAAATGTGTTTCAATTGCACCAAGCTCACGAGCTTTATTATTCATCATATCCACAAACGCATCTATTGAGCCAGCGACTTTCTCAGCAAGTGCATATGCAACTTCATTGGCTGAATACAGAAGAAGTGCATATAAGGCCTGTTCAACAGTAAGTTCTTCCCCGGCCTTCATACCAAGGTTGGCATCTTCAATCGGATTAATTGAATTAGCTGCGGCAGTAGAAAATGTAAGTGTATCACTGAGATTACAGTTCTCAATAGTAAGAAGTCCTGTAAGGATTTTAGTTGTTGAAGCTGGATAGCACTTACGGTGTGCATCTTTTTCGTATAGTATAGAGCCTGTATCTGCATCGACTAATATTGCACTCTCACAGGTAATATCCGGAGCCTGTGGCCACGAAACAGAAGTGTCTGTTGATACCTCGTTAGATATAACAGAACTCTTGGCAGCAGTTGTTCCATTAGATATAACATAGCTGCTGGCGGCAGTTGTTCCGCTTGTTATTCCAGCTGCAAAAGCTGGTGTTACAGATGTTGCCACAATTGCTGTACAGGTAATAATGCTTGCAGTTCTTACAAGGCATTTTCTGAATTTATTAAATAGAACTGAACACTTATTAACAGAGTGTTTCGTTGTTTTATTAGAATTATTAAACATTACAATCTCCCATCGTTAATGATATTATGAAGTAAGTGTTAAAGGCACAAAATGCCATTTATTATACTGATATGTTCATATTATACATATTTGCTTGTAATATTAACATATTTATTAAGATTATGAAACTAAATTTGCAGGCGAATATTTAAAGCTGTGTGGAATGGGATTTTGGTGATGTTTTAATTTACCTTTGACATACTTATTATATTAAAGTAAAATATCTTGGTTTGATGTTATAAAAATGGTTGTAAGCTTATACAGTATAAAGAATGAATGGAGATTATTATGAGATTAAGAAATGTACCGGGTGCAAGAGAAGTTATGGTTGAGAACGAATATGTATTCACGGAACCAGAGGGAATGTGCGGAACCTGGAAAGAGGTATTTGGAAATGATAACCCTATACATATAGAGATTGGAATGGGAAAGGGAACATTTATAACAACTCTTGCAGGGATGAATCCAGATATTAATTATGTTGGAATAGAGAAGTATTCAAGCGTACTATTAAGAGCAGTTGAGAAGCAGGACGAATTACAGCTTCCTAACTTAAGATTTATAAGAATGGATGCAGAGAATATTAATGAAGTGTTTGGTGTTGATGAAGTGGATAGAATATATCTTAATTTCTCAGACCCATGGCCAAAGGACAGACATGCTAAGAGAAGACTTACATCAAGACAGTTCTTTGCAAGATATGACAAAATGCTTAAAAAAGAGGGCAGGGTTGAATTCAAGACAGACAATAGGGTGTTGTTTGACTTTTCAGTTGAGGAAGTAAAGGAAGCTGGCTGGAATCTTGTAGAGTGTACTTATGACCTTCACAGTGACGAAAGGCTTAATGAAGGAAATGTTATGACAGAATACGAGAAGAAATTCTCAGATATGGGAAATCCTATATGCAAGCTTATTGCAGACAGATAAGATAGATTGAATTATTAATACATATCAGGCCGTTAATAAAATAGATTAAAATGTTATTGTAAGATAATTAAATGTATTAGTATCACATATGACTTTGTTGAATATTATATAGTAGAAACGTTTTTAACTAATATTTTAAGAATATATCATATTCAGGAAAGGAAATGGTATGGGATATCACAGACATTGTAACAGGTGTAATCCGATTAACAGACTTAATGAGTACATTTATTACCACAATAGATTAAACCGCAGGATTGTGCGTTTTAAGAGGTCGTGGGATGAAATATATAAAATAATAAATGGCTGCTGACCTTAAGATATATGTACTGGTAATACTGAAAAAATCAGTAATAAAGGTACATATCAAGGTCAGCAGCCATAATTTTTTGATTCTACATTTCATCAGGTGAGTCGTAAGGCTGGACACTGATATTACGTTTTTTGAGGAAATGCTCAACTACAAGGTTCGTAATATAGCATATAACTGCCATAACAGGAACACCGAGGAACATTCCTAATACGCCGAAAAGTGCTCCACCCACAACAATTGCGAATATAACCCACAGAGGCTTAAGTCCTGTGCTTTCGCCAAGTATCTTAGGACCAAGGAAAAGTCCGTCAAACTGTTGTATAACAAGTATCAGGATTGCAAAGAATATAACCTGGATAGGATTTACAATAACAATTATGATACCGCCCATAACACCACCGATGTAAGGTCCAAAGTAAGGAATCATATTAGTAATTCCAACGATAACGCTTATAAGCACCGTGTAAGGGAACTTGAATATAGTCATACATATAAAGCAGATGATACCGATTATTAATGAGTCAAGTGCCTTGCCATACATAAATTTTAAGAAAATAGTACCACTTTCCCTGCATATCTTTCTTGTAGTATCAGCCGCATTTTTCGGAAATACAGCATAAAGCACACGCTTAAAATTGTAGAATATATTCTTGTGGTCAGATATCATATACACAGAAACCATAATTGCAATTATGAGGTTGACCAGTCCCTTAACAATAGCCATAGATGTATTAACTACATATGGGAGCAGATTGGTAAGCATATCTGTAAGATATGATATAACCTTAGGGTAAAGGTTGTTTAATTGTTCATTAATGACTGCATAATCAATAAATCCCAGGTCAGCGTGTTTATCTTCAAATGAATTAACAAGGCCAGTGATATTGTTGTACCACACTGGAAGCTTGTCCACGATATCGGTAATGCTTGTATACAATTGAGGAATTATAAATACCATAAGGATTGTAATAATTCCGATTGCAATAATGTAAGTTATAAGTATCGAAAGATATTTAGAAAGCTTGTCCGACTTCAAATGGCATTTTTCCTTGAACAAATGTCTGTAGAAAAATCTTACAAGTGGGTATAATATAAATGCTATGAACGCACCAATTACAAATGGTGATATAACATTAAAAATGTATTTGATAATATTAAGTGTGTTATTAAACCCGCCAATAAGCTTGAATATAAGTATTGCACCAAGGACAAATAAGAGTCCGTATATTACAATAGTAAAATATCTGCTGTTGGGCTGGAACTTATTCTTGTATACAATGTGGTTGTCACCAGCGGAGTTATTATTATCAGGTGAATTAAAATAGCTTGTATCGTTATTATTGTCTTTATCCATACAAATCCTCGCAATCTTATTTAATTAAGGATATATCAAGAATATTGTACTCCATATAAGCGGTTAAAAAAACCCCATAATAGTTAAATATTATTAAAAATAATAAAAAAAATTATATTGTTTTTAAATAAATACAAAAAAAGGCTTGCTTTTTTGTTAATAACACGTTAATATATTTTTTGTTGTTACGGCAGTTGTAACATAATAATATATGCACCGCTAGCTCAGTTGGTAGAGCACCTGACTCTTAATCAGGGTGTCCAGGGTTCGAACCCCTGGCGGTGCACTTGTAAGTTTAATGCTTGCAATAATTTAATATACGCACCGCTAGCTCAGTTGGTAGAGCACCTGACTCTTAATCAGGGTGTCCAGGGTTCGAACCCCTGGCGGTGCATTTGTGAAAGTCTTTTGATTTAGTCGATGGAGCTAGGTTGAGGGGCTTTTTTTGTGCGTTGAATTTCTATGATTTGATATTTTTTCTGAATTTTTGAATTGATTCCTTTTTTTCTGAAAAATTCCAGATATGGATTGTATAAATAGTATATTTAGTGTTACAATACAAGTGGGTACACATATGAAACTATTATTTGAGACAAATACGAAGGGGAAGATATAACACTAATATACCAGTGTTATGACTGCTAATCAGGTTAAAGACTGATAAGACGTTATGTAATATTAAGAAAGCATTTAGTTATTGGTATTACTGATATAGCTTATTTATCTGGAATGATTTTGTGCGTAGTATTGTTATATTGATGTTGTGTCGGAAAAGAGGTTCATATGAAGAAAAAAGGGAATAGACATAAGACACAAAGAGCACATAGAAGAGCATTGAAAAGAGCCGCCATAATTACAATGGCAGGGGCAGCGGTTATTATAGGGGCATATTCTTTAAAGGTATATGACTTCAGAATTAAATATACGCAGACAGCAGATTATATGAAGGGCAATGAAGAGAATGTAACAAAGGGAGTTGTCACATATGAAGAAGCAACTAATAGTAACCAGACTACAGCGGCAGTAAGAAGTTCTTATAAGAGGCTTGATGTAGAATGTGTACTTCAAAATCCTGAACTTCCAACAGGCTGTGAGATAACAGCTTTGACGACAGTTCTTAATTATCTTGGCTATAATGTAGACAAGCTGACAATGGCAGATTATTACCTGGATAAAGGAAAGATGGGCGAGGTGTCGCCTTATAAAGCATTTGTCGGCAATCCAAGAGATGAAGATTCGTGTGGTGCGTTTGCACCAGTATTAGTCAATTCAGCGACAAAGTATCTGAAATCGCAAAGATCATATATGAATGTATACAATATAACGGGAGCAGAGTACAACGAGCTTCTTGATTATGTAGATGACGGACATCCGGTGTTAGTATGGGAGACAATGTATATGAAAGAGCCATATGAATCCTGTACATGGAATATAGACGGAGAGAATATTATGTGGCTTTCACGTGAGCACGCTATGGTGCTTATAGGCTATACACAGAGTACATATATTATGGCAGATCCGTTAAGGGGCATATGTGAATACGATAAAGAACTTGTAGAAACACGATATAAAAGTATGGGAAAGCAGGCAATAGTTATATATTAATGATTGATATGTGAAGTTTAATAATTAATATTTAAGATTGATAGTTGATATTTAATGTTAATAATTGATATATAAAGTGAGTGTGTCAGTCGTGTCAGCCATTTATTACCACATATACATTTTATAAATCATCACAGTCGGGGGAATACTTCCATTATGGAGGTGATGAGTGTGTACCCAGCGTATGATGGTGATAAAGATTATGATTATGACACAGCCCAATATACGTTTCCTCATAGAAAACGCACTTATAATGAGGAAGATAACAGCGAAGATTATTTTGAGAACGCGGTATATGAGGACAGTATGAACTTCTCATCTATGGCAGATTACGAAGACTTTCTTATATGGGGAACTGATAATAAAGACCAGTTCATATAAACAGATTATAAAAGATTTATTAATCTTTTAAGCTTCAATTGACTAGAGTTTTACAGATGTTATATGATAAGCGAAACGTAAGGAATTTATTGTCTGTGCGTTTCGCTTATTTTTATGTAATAGAATACAGAGCAAGCTGTAATTAACATTGTATGCAGAAATGAGGAGTAGTATGTACGGTTATGTTGTTGTTAATAAGCCTGAGCTTAAGATAAAAGAATATGATATGTATCGTTCATACTATTGCGGATTGTGTGAGGAGCTGCTTTCAGATTATGGTATTAATGGGCAGATATCCATAAGCTATGATATGACATTTCTGCTTGTACTGCTTACAGGGCTGTATGAACCGGATACAACATATAAGGAAGCAAGATGTATCGCACACCCTGTTCATAAGCACCCGGTAAGACGCAATAAGATTTCAGCATATGTTGCGGATATGAATGTCCTTATGACTTATTATAAATGCGTTGATGACTGGCAGGATGATAGGAAGCTTATGAAGAAGCTGCTTGCCTCGTCTTTGACTAATAAGGTTAAGAGGATTGAGAAAGCATATCCCCAAAAAGCACGCATTATTAAGGCGGCACTTGATAGAATGAGTGAGCTTGAGAATAATAATGAGAGCAATATTGACCTGCTTGCAGAACAATTTGGCATAATAATGGCACAGATTTTGTGTATGAAAAATGATGAGTGGTACGATACATTAAAAGTGATGGGTAATTCACTTGGAAGATTTATATATATTCTTGATGCGTATGATGACCTTTTGGAAGATAAGAAGAAGGGCAGATACAATGCACTCAGGACGTATGAGAATAATAAGGATTTTGATATATTTATAGAAAATGTGTTAAAATCACATATGGCACAATTTGCCGCAGGCTTTGAGAGCCTTCCTATTATTGAGAATGTCGATTTATTAAGAAATGTAATATATTCAGGAGTCTTTACAAGATTCGGGATTGCTAAGAATAAAAGAGAACAAGTGGAGGAAGTATGACCGATCCGTATTCAGTGTTAGGTGTATCAAGAGATGCAACTGACGAAGAGATTAAAAAAGCATATAGAACATTAAGCAGAAAGTATCACCCTGATGCGAATATCAATAATCCTAATAAGGATAAGGCAGAGGAAATGTTTAAGACAATTCAGCAGGCTTATAACCAGATTATGAAGGAAAAGCAGGGTGGATATACATCATCAGCTTACAGTCAGAACAGAGGTGGCACAGGAAGCTATGGCTATGACGGTGATTATCAGAATAACCGTAATGGACAGAGCGGCAATGGTTATGATGATTTTGGCGGCTTCTGGGGCTTTGGACCATTTGGCTTTGGCGGATATTATGGAGGGGGTTCTAATTCCGGATATTCAGGTGGTGCTTCTAATATGAATGGCAATGATGATACGACAGTTCATTTAAGAGCGGCGGCTAACTATATTAACAATGGTGGATATGATGAGGCACTTAACGTGCTTTCTGCTATTCAGGACAAAGATGCCAGATGGTACTATTATAGTGCTATGGCTAACTCAGGCAAAGGCAATCAGGCAACAGCGATGGAACACGCCAGAAGAGCAGTAGAACTCGATCCTGACAATATGCAGTATCGTATGTTCTACCAGCGTATGAATAGTGGCGGTGAATGGTATTCAGGAAGACAGCAGACATATCAGAATCCAGCAGGTGGAATGGGAAGCTGGTGTATGAAACTTATATTTATCAACCTTATGTGTAACTGCTGTCTTGGCGGAGGCGGCTTATGCTGCCCGGGAAGATACTACTAAGCGGTTCTCCCAGTTCTTTAAGTAATCAAATAGAATATCAATATGAACAGGTCCGGTTTCAAGAATATAACGGTGGAATTCTTTTAAGGAGAAGTTATCACCGAGATCTTTCTGGGCCTGTTTTTTTAGTTCCTCAAAACCTAAAAATCCAAGAACATATTTGCAGTAATTAGCAGGATTAGCAATAAATGCTGTATACATCTCGTGTGCAGCTTCGGCACTGCTAAATCCATAATCGGTAAGGAATGAGGAAAGCTGTGCTTCAGTCCAGCCGTAATAATTCACTCCGATATCGCCCTTGGCATAGAGGCAGAGTATAAGTGCATAATTGCACTGGACCAATGAATTAAGCAGAGTATTATCGCCAGCATATTCATATGAATGAACTTCAACATAGGAAGCCCAGCCCTCAATATAGCCGCCAGGTTTAATGACATTTCTTATCAAAGAAGGGCTTGTTGAGGCAAAATACTGTGTCTGGTATAAATGTCCCGGATACCCCTCGTGTGCCAGCGTAGGATACAAATCACTGCTGTCAGTGCCGGCTGAATTAATGTATATAGAGTTAATGTCAAGATTATCAATCTGTGGCATAAAGTACATAGCAGGGCTTGCATAGTCATTAAGTGCTTCAGATACATAATTAATATTATAATTGACATCATTTAAGGCAGGATAATCATCAGTTATCTTCTTTTTTAAATCCTCAATAATCTGGTCTGGTTTATCAATTCCAAAGGAAAATGTGCCAAACTGGCTGTTAAGTGATGGATCTTTTCTTAAAAGCTTCTGCATAACAATTGAATAGCTTCTTATATAGGAGTCAAGCAAATCATTGTATTCGTCAATTGATTTACTCCAGCCAAGACAGTTTTCAAGAAGTCCCTCAAAGTATCTTGCACCATTAGGGTAATTGCATATTCCACCAGAATACTGGTTAGTTCCCTTGAATGAAGCAAGAGTCGTTATAAGTGCGTTATAACCTGGAATTACATGGTTAATAACGGCATCTTCGTTCTGCTTCTTGTATACATTTTTCTCATCATCAGTAAGGAAAATGAGGTCGTCAACACGGGAGTTAAAAGTACCAATAAACATACCTTCAGCATCACCGGCAGAGTCAGCGATAGACTTGCAGGAGCTTATGACCTCATCAAGAAGGTCATCGCTTAGGGTATATCCCCTGACGCTTCTTAATGCCTCGAATTCAAGCAGATTATTAAAATATCCATCCACATCACTTAGGAGCTGTATATATTCTTCAACGTCCTTTTTCTCCATAAATGTATATTCAGAAAAAAGGAGCGGAAGCTGTATCTGTATGCCGATTGTAGGAGTGAGGTCGGTGTTAAGAAGATACAGGTCGCTGTAATTAAGGGTTGTATACAGATATTTGTTTAATAAGTCATAGGTTATCTGCTGGCTCTTGGAAAGTGAAGCCTTGTCAAAAGCGTTGAGCTTTGTTATGTAGTCTGTTATATCTGATGTATCATCAATATTATCAATATCAATACGTCCGAGTGTTATATCGTAATCATCAATTCCATATTCGCAAGGATTTTCCAAAAGTGCGTGCAGTGAGAGTGAGTCGCTTGAGGCAAGCTCACGAAAAAGACTGTCGGTAAAAGCGTTGAAGCTTTCGTTATCAGCTGCATTGTATTGCTCATCAGCATTGTTATAACGTGAAGCAGACCCGCCAAATGGAGTGCAGGCACTAAATGAACAGGCTGTGATTACTACTGCACCTGTTATGGCAGCAGCTTTTTTAAAGAAAGAATAAATGTTAGTTTTATGTTTTATGTAACTGGATTTTAATGTCAGCATATAATAATCCTCATTTCTGCGGACATACCGCGTAGTCAGATTCGGGAAGGTGCATATAAGCTCCTGATACAACATTTTCTTAATCATACACTAGATTATATGTATAATAAATGTTTTTCATTAAAGAATATTTGTTTATTCGTTTGACATATTCTAAAAAGCTGGCTATCATATATAGAATAATGATAACGGAGGTTACGGATATGCCACAGAATAAAGGTCCATTTTATATGACAACAGCTATCGCATATACATCAGGAAAGCCACATATTGGTAATACTTATGAGATAGTTCTTGCCGATAGTATTGCAAGATTCAGACGTCAGGAGGGCTATGATGTTTTTTTCCAGACAGGAACTGATGAGCATGGACAGAAGATTGAATTAAAAGCAGAAGAAGCAGGAATTACACCTAAGGAATTCGTTGATAATGTTTCTACAGAGATAAAGAGAATATGGGATTTAATGGATACATCTTATGACAAGTTCATAAGAACTACAGATGATTACCACGAAAAGCAGGTTCAGAAGATATTTAAGAAGCTCTACGATCAGGGAGATATATATAAGGGTTCATACGAAGGTATGTACTGTACACCTTGCGAGTCTTTCTGGACAGAGTCACAGCTTGTTGACGGAAAATGTCCTGACTGCGGACGTGAAGTTAAGCCAGCTAAGGAAGAAGCTTATTTCTTTAAGATGAGTAAATATGCCAACAGACTTATCGAGCATATTAATACACACCCAGAATTCATACAGCCTGTTTCAAGAAAGAATGAGATGATGAATAACTTCCTTCTTCCAGGACTTCAGGATTTATGTGTATCAAGAACATCATTTAAGTGGGGTATCCCGGTAGATTTTGATGACAAGCATGTAGTATATGTATGGCTTGATGCACTTACTAACTATATCACAGGTATCGGGTATGATGCTGATGGCAACTCATCAGAACAGTATAAGAAGTTCTGGCCGGCAGACCTTCACCTTATTGGAAAGGATATTATAAGATTCCATACTATATACTGGCCTATATTCCTTATGGCACTTGGTGAACCACTTCCTAAGCAGGTATTTGGACATCCTTGGCTTTTACAGAATGACGGCAAGATGAGTAAGTCTAAGGGGAATGTTATATATGCAGATGACCTTGTAGATATGTTCGGTGTTGATGCTGTAAGATACTTCGTACTTCACGAAATGCCATTTGAGAACGATGGTGTTATCTCTTGGGAACTTATAGTTGAACGTATGAACTCAGATCTTGCTAATACACTTGGTAACCTTGTCAACAGAACAATTGCTATGTCTAACAAGTATTTTGGCGGTGTAGTTAATAAGACAGGTGTTACAAGTGAGGGAGCAGGCGTTGATGAGAATGGTGCAAGCCTTGACTTCGATGCTGACCTTAAGGCTGTTGTTACAGGAACAAGAGATAAGGTTCAGAACAAGATGGCTACACTTCACGTTGCTGATGCTATGACAGATGTATTTGCATTATTTAAGAGATGTAACAAGTACATTGATGAAACAATGCCTTGGGCTTTAGCAAAGGACGAGAGTAAGAAAGAAAGACTTGAAGAAGTTCTTTACAACCTTGTAGAGAGTATTACAATCGGAGCTAACCTTTTAAAGGCATTTATGCCTAATACAACAGATAGTATTTTAAAGCAGCTTTATCCTGACAATCCAGCCGCTGGTGACAGAGATTTTGATGATCTTGACAAGTTCGGCTTAAGAGAGTCTGGAAATAAAGTTACAGATAAGCCAGAAATCCTTTTTGCAAGACTTGATATTGAAGAAGTTATGAAGAAGGTTGAAGAATTACAGGAAGCACAGAGAAAGGCTAATGGAGTACCGGAATATCCAGTAGTTGAGAAGAAGCCTGAGATAACATTTGACGACTTTGAAAAAATCCAGATCCAGGTCGGAGAAGTGCTTAAGTGCGAGCCTGTAAAGAAGGCTAAGAAGCTTCTCTGCTCACAGATAAGAATTGGTGAGGAAGTAAGACAGATTGTATCTGGAATATCACAGTATTACAAGCCAGAAGAGATGGTTGGCAAGAAGGTAGCAGTAGTTACTAACCTTGCACCTCGTAAGATATGCGGCGTTGAATCACAGGGTATGATTCTTGCGGCTATGGACGATAAGAACAATCTCTCTGTTATGACAGTTGATAAGGATATAATCGCAGGAAGCGAAATCGGATAGCAAAAGAGTGAATTATATATAATAAAAAGCTCCCTTCCGGGCTGGCAGGTAAAATCACCTGCGGCTTGGAAGGGAGCTTTTTCTTGTACTGCACTTGTACTTACAGGTTAACAGAAGTAGCAAGGCATTATTTATCCAACATTTTTTTGTATTCGCGTGGACTGATGCCAATGTGTCTCTTGAAAAGTTTCGAAAAATAACCGAAATCAGGAATACCGACAGCTCCAGCCACTTCAGCAACACTCATATTTGTGGTATTAAAGTAGCGTAAAGATGCCCGGATGCGCTGCCTTCCAATATAAGAAGTCAGCGTTTCGCCGACTTCTTTTTTAAATGCATTTGACAGATAAGATGGATTTTTGTCAAATTTTTCGGCAAGTATGGATAGCGTTAACTCTGAGTATAAATGCTGGTCAATGTAATTTACAACAGTTCGGATCAGATAAGAGTATTTTTCATACGTATAATTCTTAGCAAGCATAGAATATTTTCGGACCATGTCAAATGGCAAGTGTGCAAACTCTCCTTGGCTGTTAGCATCTTTTATGCGAAGAGAAAAAGCTTCAGCCTGCTGGTATACATAAATCGGATGTACGGCGGTCCCAAACATACGGGAAGCTAGAAAAAAATTTAAGGAGGCGATTCTGCTTCTTATTTCTTTTGCAGGAAGAGACTGAAAAGAAGCAGAATAGTCCAAAGTCTTTTTCATGAAGTCAATGGCCTGGGCAGTGTTTCCGGCAGTCATTGCCTGACAACAATGTTCTAGTCGTGAAATCAGTTCCGCGATGTAATCGGAAGAGAATTTCTGAAAACGTTCTTCGTTTGGCGAAGTGTTATGAGACTCTGTTTTATAATTGACATACTCAATGCTGCATGTTTTGAACGCCGGAATAAAAAAACTAATAAAATGCTGCAACATCAGTGTGAGTTCATCAATGTCTACGACAGGAAGAGAGTAATAAAAGTGTAACAAGACAGAGTTGTATTTCGGATCAATGTGATTATCACGAATGAGCCGGTTGATTGTTACCTGATTGATTGGTTCGGCCAAAAAAGGCATAATACCAAGAATATCTGGTTCAGCGTCCGTGGTCAGACTGACAATTACATTGTAAAACCCAAGGGAACTCTGCAGTACAATGATTTGATAAGGAGAGCTGCCAAACAAAGAAAAAAGTGGGCTGTTCGTTTTGTAGTTGCCCCAGACCATGCGTCTTAGTCCCATATCCATTTTCTCAAAATTCTGATAAGGAGCATGCATCAGATAAGAATCTATCTTAAAGGTATCGGACAAAGTTTGCTGGAGCAAAGGGAAAAAATCATCGGTATTCATGTTTTCAAATGTCATAATAGGACTCCTTTCCTAGTAGGTTTCTCGTTTTATTTGTAAAAAATTTGCCATAATTATATTTTATGTAAAAATTTTACCAAAACAACAAAACTAAGACAAGAGCAAAATCCGTTGAATTGTTATACTGAGTACATCAATGAGATTGACGGAAAGAGAGAAAGACTCTTTTTATGAACAAGAAGGAGGTAAAAATGGCAACAAAGAACATTAATGCATCTTGGCAGTTTACAAAAGATGCTATAACTGTCGCAGAAGGATATTCTGTATTAACACAGGGCAACTGGGAGGCACTTGACTTGCCTCATACATGGAATGGTAAGGATGGACAGGATGGTGGAAATGATTACCACCGCGGTACATGTTACTATGTAAAGAACATGAAGCGTGAGGAGTTTGGTAGCGAACCAATCACTTATATTGAGTTTAACGGAGCAAACTCTAGTGCATGGCTTTATGTTAATGGAAAAGAAGCTGGACATCATGATGGTGGATACTCTACATGGAGAGTGAATGTAACAGACTTTTTGGCTGATGAAAATGAAATTGTAGTTGCAGTAGATAATGCACCAAATGATCATGTATATCCACAGATGGCAGACTTTACATTCTATGGCGGTCTGTATCGTGATGTAAATGTGATTTCTGTACCAGAAACACATTTTGATCTGGATTATTATGGAACACATGGCATTGCAGTAACACCTATCGTAGAAGGTGCAAATGCAAGTGTTGAAGTAGAAGTATTTGTTACAGATGCAACAGAGGAAGATACTTTAGAATATGTCATCAAAAATGGTGATGAAGTTATTGCTACAAAGAGCGTTTCTGCAAATGAGACAAAGGTTACATTCGAGATTGAAAATGTTCATCTTTGGAATGGCCGTAAGGACCCACACCTTTACACAGCAGAAGTTACATTAAAGAGAAACGATACTGTTTTAGATGAGAGAAGTACTCGCTTTGGATGTAGAACTTTTGTTATTGATCCAGAGAAGGGATTTATCTTAAACGGAGAGCGTTATCCACTTCACGGTGTGTCTCGTCATCAGGATAGACCACACATTGGAAATGCTTTAACTCATAAAGAACATAAAGAAGATATTGAACTCATTCTTGAAATGGGTGCAAACACAATCCGTCTTGCTCATTATCAGCACGACCAGTACATTTATGACCTTTGTGATGAGACAGGTCTTGTACTTTGGGCTGAGATTCCATATATTTCAAAACATTTGCCAAACGGACGTGAGAATACTATTTCACAGATGAAAGAACTTATTATACAGAATTACAATCATCCAAGTATTGTAGTATGGGGACTTTCTAATGAGATTACAATGGGTGGCGGAGAGGATGATGACCTCATTGAGAACCACAACATTTTAAATGATTTATGTCATCAGATGGATCCAACAAGACTTACAACAATGGCCGTAGTTTCTATGTGCAGCATTGATGCAAAATATATTCAGATTCCGGATGTTATTTCTTATAACCATTATTATGGATGGTACGGTGGAACAACAGATATGAACGGTGAGTTCTTTGATGATTTCCACAAGAAATATCCAAATATTCCAATTGGATTAAGTGAGTATGGATGTGAGGCTTTGAACTGGCATACATCAAATCCTGTTCAGGGTGATTATACTGAGGAATATCAGGCATACTATCATGAAGAACTGATTAAGCAGCTCTTTACAAGAGATTATATCTGGGCTACACATGTATGGAATATGTATGACTTCGCCGCTGATGCAAGAGCAGAAGGTGGAGAAAATGGTATGAACCATAAGGGCTTGGTTACATTTGATAGAAAGTACAAGAAAGATGCTTTCTATGCATATAAGGCATGGTTATCAGATGATCCATTCGTGCATATCTGTGGTAAGCGCTATGTAGACCGTGTAGAAGATACAACAAAGGTTACGGTATACTCTAATCAGCCAGAAGTAGAGTTGTTTGTAAACGGTGAAAGCCTTGGTAAGCAGACAAGTGATGTGCATTTCTTCTACTTTGATGTGCCAAATGCAGGCGAAAGTACACTTGTTGCAAAAGCAGGTGATTGCAGTGACGAAAGCAAGATTCGCAAGGTAGATACCTTTAACGAAGAATATCGTTTGAAAGAAGAAGGCGAGGTTCTCAACTGGTTTGATATTGATATGCCAGAGGGATACTTCAACATCAATGACAAGATTGGTGATATCATGAAGGCCAACGAAGGTAAGATGTTCATCGATGAATTGATGCTTAAGATTATGAAAGGCGCTGATGGCGGTGCAGCAGAAGCAGCAGAAGCAGCAGCTGGTGCTGGCAGCGAGGGCCTTATGAAGATGTTATCAGGTTTTACAGTAAAGCGTATGCTTAATCTTATGGGAACTGCAGGCGGTGGAAAGCAGTTTACTAAGGAAGAACTTCTTGAGTTGAATAGCAAGCTCAATAAGATAAAGAGATAGGAGGATATTACCATGAGTAAAACTAGAGAAGTAAGACCTTTCGGTGCACGTGACAAGTTTGGTTACCTGTTCGGAGATCTTGCAAATGATTTTTCATTTATTTTTGCCAGTACTTATGTAATGGTATTCTACACAAAGGTTATGGGTATCTCAGCGGCAATGGTCGGAACTATGTTTCTTATTGCTCGTTGTATCGATGCTTTTACAGATATCGGTATGGGACGTATCGTAGATAATTCAAAGCCAACAAAGAACGGACGTATTCGTCCATGGATTCTTCGTATGTGCGGATTTGTTGCACTTGCATCATTTATGATGTATCAGTCATTTTTGGTAGATGCTTCTTACGGAGCTAAGGTTGCATATATGTTTATTACATATATCCTCTGGGGTTCTATTTTCTATACATCTATCAATATTCCTTACGGTTCAATGGCATCTGTTATTTCAGGTGACCCAAAGGACAGAAGTTCGCTTTCTGTTTTCCGTTCAGTAGGTGGAACTGTTGCTGGTATTATGATTGGTGTTGTAGCTCCAATGTTAGTATATAAGACAGATGCTTATGGTAACCAGGTTGTTTCTGCAACAAATATATCTATTGTAGCTGGAGTATTCTCTGTAATTGCAATTGTATGCTATCTGCTTTGCTATTTCCTTACAACAGAGCGTGTTGAATATGTTGCAAAGCAAACATCTGAGAAGCAGTCAGTTGCTAAGACATTAAAGACATTACTTACAAGCCGTTCATTGCTTGGTATGATTATCGCAGCTGTACTTCTTTTGTTGGCTTCATTAATGTCACAGGGTGTCAATACTTACTTGTTTGCTGATTACTTCAAGAACACAAAGGCTCTTTCAGTATTCTCATTATTAATGCTTCCATGTATTATCATCTTGGCAACATGCTCTACGAAGCTTGCTACTAAGTTTGGTAAAAAGGAATGTGGTGTAGTAGGAATGTTTGCATCAGGTATCCTTTACTTCATTCTTGGTATTCTTCATATTAAGAATGTATGGGTATTCGTAGTTGGTGCATTCGTAGCTATGCTTGGTATGTACTTCTTCCAGACACAGTGCTGGGCTCTTGTGACAGACGTTATCGATGATATGGAAGTACAGACAGGAAATCGTGACGATGGTACTATTTATGGTATCTACTCATTCTCAAGAAAGATTGGACAGGCAATTGCTGGTGGTCTTTCCGGATGGGCACTTGGATGGATTGGATACAATGAACTTGCAGCAGGACAGACAGAGGCAGTTGCAAATGGTATTTACAACTTGGCTACTTTCTTCCCAGCAGCTATCTATATTCTTTGTGGATTAGTACTTATGTTCATTTTCCCTCTGAATAAGGCAAGAGTAGATGCAAACGTTGCAGAACTTAAGAGCAGAAGAGGATAAACAAACAAGTTCATATCAATAATAAAGGCTCAGACTCCGTGCACCTTTGGGTGTGCGGAGTTTTTTCCTTTGGTAAAATATATGTGTATCAGCAATAGAGTCCGGATGGCGTTATCCAAGGAGACCATTCTGATAATTTTTCGGCCTGACTCATACTGCACCCAGCTTTCATACGTATTTCTTCGGTGTTACATTCGATTAATTTCTGGCGGTTAAAGATTGTAATCATAGGCTTATCACTCCGTTTATCATTTTTATTTCCGCAGCACTTGCATAAGACGTGTTGTACATAAATAAAAAAATAACTGTTAATAGTAGTGAAATAAAACGATTATGTTTCATAAAAATATCCTCCTTGTATATTATATTTAACAACTAATTGTTAAGCGTAAATTATCATATAATAATTATATTGACAACAATTTTCTGCTAACTTGTAATATGATTATGTATTTTCTGATATTTATTTAAGATATATTGATTAGATAGTTAATTCGCCTTAATATAATATTGTGGCATATTAGCCGATACAATTATTGACTATTTATAGCAATAGCCGTAAAATATATGTTAAGTATTAATATAAATACAATAAAGCATATCAATTTTAATGCTATTATAAGAATAGCGTAATTTTGGAGGTTTACTATGAGGATTTTTAAAACGGGAGAATATAGTAATAAAAGACGTCATAGCTGCAAGAAAATGGTATTATCCGCTGGAATGGCATTAATGCTGGCAGCAACCCCTGTAACAGCAATGGCTGGACAGGTATATGGCAGCAATACAGGTGTGACATCTGCAAACAGCGTGATGAATAATATAGCAGCCGGTCTTAGTATGAGCAATAAGATTGATGTATCAACATTAAAGAATAACAAGAAGGTGGGCGGAGATGATATTACTCTTGATAATGACCTTACAGACTGGAAGAATGTGACAGAAAGAAAGGCTTTATCAGATAAGGTATCAAGCTGGAAAGCAGTAATCTCAGCCGATTACTCTACATTATACATAAGCTATGAGGGAACAGCACAGTCAGAGTGGGATTATGGATATACAGGCCAGCAGAACCTTGTTGATATTACATATGCCACAGGGCTTAGTGACTCAACCAATCATATTCAGTTTGTTGCGTGGAATGGTGGAGCACAGGTTAAGAACGGCTGGTATGGTGATATAGAGGGTGCTAAGATGGTTACAGTTAATGAGGCACACCAGAATACAGCAGGACCATATACAGTTGAGGCTTCAATTCCTATGAATTTCTTTACGGAGGGTAATTTCAAGATAACATTTGCTGGTGTTACGGTAGATTTAGCAGATATAGAAGTGCTTGACGGCAGTGCGATTAAAGAGGATACAACAGAGGCTGTCTATGAGGGCATAACAATAGATGGCAGTTTTAAAGACTGGGATGCAGTTGCCAGGTATAATGCAGCGTGTCCTAATGAAGCACACAAGGACTGCCTTTCAAAAGCAGCTATGGTGTTTGATGGAGATTATGTATACATATACTTAAAGGACGGAGCAACAGGAAGTGCTTATGGTGCTGGAACTCATTCCAATGGCAGGTATTCAATAAAGACAGACTTGGGCAGAGAACTTGTATTTCAGCTTACACAGGATGGACAGGTTAATGGTATAGATGGTGTTTTGTGTCAGCATGTTGGAAGGCAGTGGGAAATAGCGGTTCCTAAGGATAAGCTTCCGATTTATAATAAGACAATATCATTTGGCTTATACCTTTCAGAGCCATTTGTTAAAGATGTAGCTAATCTTAAGGATGATGGCAGTAATGACAGTAGTGATGGTAATTATGATATAGCATATGATGGCTTATATGGCGACTGGAACAAATATCCACATACAACAATTCAGTATGCAACGCCAGGAACTCACGAACACGTTGCAGATGCCAGTGCTGCAATATATTGTGATGGAACACAGCTTTTTGGACACGTTGAAACTCCAATGCAGGCACATTTAACTGAAGCAGGTGGAGAGTTAACACAGGCAATTACAATAAAGTTTAATGATAATTGGAGTCAGGTATTTTATCCAAGAATGGAGACAGTAGACAGTGATGGTAACATTAACTGGAATTCTCAAAAAGGTGGACTTTCCGAAGGTACATATGAATTCTACATTTTTTCAACAGATGCATGGCATACTTCAGCTAATATTAATAGCACTAATGAAGCAGATACATGTTATGGAAAAATGATGGTGACTATTGGAAGTGATAAGGACGAATGTGAGTTTATAATAGACCTTAAGAAGGTGGCTGATAAGCTTGGATGTGATGTGAGTGATTTCAAGCAGATTGATGCACAGTTTGGAAGATTAGGGCAGCAGTGGGTTACAACAGCAGGTGCTTCAACAGGTGCCTGGCTTGGACTTTGCATATGCGTTCTTATAACAGTAGGTGTTCTCGTTTATCAGAAAAAGAAAGGCAGTAATCAGGTAACAGAATAATGAGTGTTAATCCAATCGTGGCAGTGGCAGTTATAGCAGTGTGGCTGTATATACTTTCAGTATTAACAAGAGCAAAGCTTTATGCGTGGAAGTTTATGTGGGGAAGCTTTGGGTTGTTTCTTATAATGATGATAACTATACGTCCCGTGCTTACTATGCCGCTGGCACGTTGTGTATCAGCACTGGCTGGTGTAGTTGGAAGTGTGACAGGAGCATTTACATCATATTTCAAGTATGGAATTATATTTATTCATACAGGAGTTACACAGGCAACACTGCTGATAGATTTTGAGTGTTCAGGAATTATTGAGATTATGGCATTTATATCATTGCTGGCATTCTTTAATGTATACAATTTCAGCGAAAAGGTTATGGTGGGAATAGGTGGTTTTTGCTATATAATGCTCTGTAATGCTTTGAGAATTGTGATGATATGTATGTCAGTATATTTTTGGGGAATGGGAGCATACTATGTGGTTCATACATTTATTGGAAGAATATTCTTTTACGTTCTAAGTGTATATCTGTATTTCTATGTATTTACCAAACCTCAGGTTATAAAGATGAAAGTAGGCAGCTTCTCATATGGTAATAATAAAACAAATTCTTAACTCATTTCTTTTCTGGGGCGGCTGGATAATCATTCCATTTATTATGGAGATTGTCCCGGCACTTGGAAGTGTATTTCTTCTTATCAGGAGAAATCTAAGACATAAGAAGAAAAGAAAAGAGATGAAGATATATCCAGAGATATCTCTTATTATTCCTGTATATAATTCAGCGGATACTCTGTATGGATGTATCAAGTCGGTTAATGACAGTACTTACCCTAATGATAAAATCAGAATATTCCTTGTTAATAATAAAGGTCAGGACAACAGCTTCGCCGTATATGCGGACTGTCAGAAGAAGTTTCCTGACCTTCTTATGCAGTGGCTTAATGCAGAGCAGGGCAAGTCAAGAGCACTTAACCTGGCCTTGTATAACAGTGACGGCAAGTATATTATTAATCTTGATAGTGATGGAATATTAGAGAAAAATGCACTTGTCAATCTTATTACAAGATTTGAACAGGATACAGATCTTAACTGTATGACAGGAGCTATTCTTACAATTCCTGAACAGATACAGGCATATAAAGGATTTTTTCCAAGACTGCTCCGTAATCTGGAATTTATGGAATATGCACAGGCTTTCCTTGCAGGCAGAAGCTATGCTTCCGAGATGAATGCAGTGTATACATTATCAGGAGCATTTTCCGCATTCAGAAAGTCAGTTGTGTTAAAGTCGTGGATGTATAACACGGATACAATATGTGAGGATACACATATCACATTCCAGATGAAATACAGGCAGAATGAACGAGTCGAAGTGTGCGAAGATGCGATATTCTTTGTTGACCCAATAGAGGATATGAACAAATTGTACACGCAAAGACAGAGATGGCAGAGAGGAAGCCTTGAAGTAGCCAAGATGTTTATGGACAAGTCCTTTAAGGTAAAGAATATATTCAGCAATGTAAGTGTAAAGACTCTTCTTTATGACCACACATTTGCGTTTCCAAGAATGATATGGTATCTGGCACTTATATGCCTTATGGCTATTGGCTATTCGGGTAAGATGATACTTGTATCTACAGGAATAATATTCGGCTTGTATACACTTGCAGGATATCTGTACTTTATAGTTGTCGCGTATTTCCTTAACATAAATAAGGATGTAAAGAAATATTATGTACGGCACTGGTGGTGCATATTGTTCCTGCCGTTCTTTAATTTTCTCGTATTCTTTATAAGAGTAGCAGGTATTATTAACAGCATACAGACAGATAGTGCATGGAAGACGATGAACTTCACAGATGAGTGCAAGGCATTTGCTAAGGTTGTGAAACAGGATATGCAAAAGCCGGCGGCATTTATTGGAAAGTTAAGAAAAGCAGTCAATTACGAGCCTATGGAGGATATGGAGCTTATAGAGGTAGAAGAAGCTGATACACCGGAGGCTGTTGATATTACAGAAGACAAACGTAACATTATGGAAGATAAAACTATGGCAGAAGACAGTAAAGAAGCCGCAGAGAAAATAGAACAGATTGGACTGATAGATGAGGATGAGTCTTTATAAAATGTGTTAGATGGGAGTAAGCTATGAAACTGAAAGACAGATTGGGTAAACACCCGGTGCTTATTATTACAACAATATGTGTAATATGTGTAGCTGTTATAGCAGGATTTACAGCACATATAGAACTTCAAAGGTATGAGGACGGAATTCTTGATGTGTGTGCGACACAGCAGGATGCGTATGTACAGCTTGTTCTTGACCAGATTAATCTTAAGGATAATAGAAATGATGAGCAGATTATTAAGGAAATCCTTGAGACAATGGATGCCTCGTCTAACCATTACTGGACATTTTCAAAGGACCAGTCAATGCTATTTGTAAAAGATATAACAGAAACTAATAAATATAAAGGCGTTACAGCTTCAACATATTATATGTCAGATAGTGCCAAGGAGTTCATAGATGGTCTTATACAGAATAAGGTTGCGCATAAGACAATTAATATTAACGACAACGATTATATTGCCTCAGGAGTTCTGTTTGAATATAAGAATGAGCCATACAGATTATGCCTGCTTACACAGAGGGGTGCACTTCTTGATAACAACAGTTATCTTGGTGTAAAGACACAGATGACTACATTATTCGTGGTACTTCTTCTGATTATTGTCTTAGTGCCAATGCTTATGGCTTATTATATAAGACATATGTTATTCAAAATGGACGTACAGAAGGATACAATCGATACGGTCAACAGACGACTTTCAAAGATTAACCAGAAGCTTATGGAAAGCGACCTTCACGATACAAGAAATAATCTGTGGAAGCAGAAGGCTATTATTCCGTTTCTTGAAAAGATTACTAAGAGGGAGATATATCCGGTCACATTTATACATATCAAATGCAGGAATATTGAAAGCAGGGTTAAGTTTATAGAAAGAGCAGTATATATTCTTGATAAAAATGTTCTGAGATTTGAATATGGCAGGGCGGATCTTGTGCTTATATTTATTAAGATTGATGAAAAGCGTGCCCTGGACAAGATTAATATACTTGTAGATGATAATTCATCAGTTGAGAACAGCCAGCTTGTTAATAATGAAGCTGATATTAGTAAACTTAAGGACAGATATAAACAGAGTAAGGCTGTATAAATACAGTGTATATGCTTAAAATATCAGACAGGAATGGAGATTAATATGGCAGTTAAGTTGTACAGGGAATATAGAATTAAATTTTACCTTAATATGAGGCATTACATAATTATTGATGGCAAGAAGGGTGAAATACATCCACACACATGGGAGTTCGCTCTGGATATTAAGTTTGGAAGAAGCTCATTTGTTGAGTTTAATATATTCGAGAAGGGAATTGCCAATTTCCTTGAAAAGTACCAGAATAAGGTGCTTAATGATGAAGAGCCTTTTGACAGCATAATGCCGACACTTGAGAATGTAACTGATTATTTTTCAAGTGAATTCTACAGGATAATTCATGATATCGGTGGAATGATGACAAGATTAGAGGCGAGCGAAACTCCTACAAGAAGTTATATTGTTAATATGGCAGAGCAGGAGGGAAATGCACAGATTAACGCAGATACAGAGAATATAATATTATCTGAGGTTATGGATGCAGTATTAGATGATTTAACAGAAGGATGATGGCTGTTATGAATAGAAATGATGTGAACAGGAAGACGTGGTATCTGTTAATTCTTATGCCAATAATATATCTGGCAGTGTCAGTGCTTGTTGTATTCTTAGTTAAGAATAATGGGGCATACCCTACAGGTTCAGATACTATGTATCATATATTCCGTGGAGATTATGTATACAATTCTATAAAGGAAGGCAGCTGGTATCCTATATATAATTCTATGTGGTATAACGGCGTGGAGATTATGCGTTACTGGGCACCACTTACAGCATATTATATGGCATTATGCCAGATGATTGCAGGTGGAGGACAGCTTGCAGGATACCTTATATTCGTGGGCTCAGTCTGCTTTTTTAACAGCATATTATGGCTTATAATAGGCAGGAAAATGAATAGGCCATATCTTGGTGCATTTGTTGGACTTATATGGTTCTTTATGCCTAATAATCTGCTTGCATTGTTTGTTGAAGGTAATCTTGCAAGATCATTGTGTATGATATTTCTGCCTGTATTCATATATGCGGTATGTGAATATCTGTCAGAGAGAAAGAGAATATATATTCCTATAATTATAGTTACATTCGCACTTATGGCAATGTGTCATCTTGGCTATGCTGGTATGATTGCACTGGCAGTGCTTATATACTGCATAGTGTATATGTTCCAGCAAGGCAATAAGAGAGCGGTATTGGAAGTGATTGTCAGCATACTGCTTGGATTTATGGTTCTTGGAATATGGCTTGTTGCTTCGCTTAATGGAGGAATAACATCACTTGATAACTCAGAAAATATGGCTAACTTCTTTCAGAAGCTTGTTGTTACTCTTAATCCGCTTGATAGAATTAAGAGCAATAACTCCCATTTCTACTATGGGCTTGCAGCGTGCATAATAGCGGTATGCGGAATATTCCTTGGATATAAGAAGTCAAGAGCGGGATTTGTGACAGCGGTAGTCATTCTTGTATGCACTACTACAGCTATGTATCCGGTGTTAAGCCTTCTTCCGGGAAGCCAGTATCTTTGGATGTTAAGATTTATTTCCATAGCATTATGCTTTATATTGTACAGCTTTCTTAAGTGGGATACATTAAAGAAGCCGTTGGTGCTATTGATGTGTGTTCTTCTTATAGCAGATATAGTGCCATCACTTACATTGATAACAGGCGGAAGTCTGTTTACAGAAGATAATAAAATATCTTTAAGTGGAATGTTCAGCCGGTATAATAGTACATCAGAGGATAATTCTTCTGATACATCGCTTATTGATGACATTTTATCATTAAATATGACAGATACAAGTGAGGCAGAGGACAGGATTAATCATACACAGAACTATACACTTATATCAAAGGCACAGAGCATAACAGGACAGAGGCTTGCACTTATGGATGCGAGCAGTCTTGGAGCTATGGGTGCGTGGCTTACAGCAGACTGGAATAACGGAGTGCCGGCTGCATTTGGTGCGGGCTGGGAAGCGGCTAACACATCAACTAACATAGCCAATCTTAATAAGGCTATGGCTGAAAGCAGATTTTACTATATGTTTGACAGATGCGAGGAGCTTGGTAACGACACAGTTGTTGTAAGGCTTTCACAACTTAATAAATATACAGGAACTCTTGATAAGCTTGATGAGGCGGCAAATGCTGTGGGTTATAAGCTTGTTGACTACAATGGTGATTACAGGCTTTATCATCTTGATGTTAATGGTAACTGGGGAACTATAAGCACTTATGAAGCTATAGGAATAGGAAGTGGTGCTTCAGGAATTTCTTTAAGATTTCCAGCGGTAGAAGAAACGGACTCTTATAATCTTGATGATTATACATTTGAGCAGTTATCGCAGTATAAAGAGATATTCCTTGACGGCTTTACTTATAATGATAAAGAGGCGGCAGAGGAGCTTATTATAAGACTTAGTGAGGCAGGGGTTAAGATTATAATCTCAGCAGACTCCATTCCGCAGGATAAGAGAACCCATACACAGACATTTCTTGGAGTTACCTGTAATGCGGTTAAGTTCGAGAATGGTTATCCAGAGATGAATACAAGAATTGGGCGTGTATATACAGATATGTTCCCACAGGGACACACTGAGTGGAATACTGTATATCTTGATGGACTTGATACTTCTTACGGAAGTGTTGACGATAATGGACTGAGTCTTGATTTCTATGGAACAGTTAAGAATGATAATATAATAATGTGTGGTCTTGGCATTATGAATTTCTACAGTATGACAGGTGATAAGACAGTTGGAAGACTGCTTGAGAATATGTCAGGTCTTACACAGGAAACATTGCCACAAAGAAAGATATTTCCTCTTACAATTGATTATACAGGCAGCACGATTACAATAACATCTAATGAGGATAATGTTAACACTGCACTTGCTTATCACGACATATTCAGCACAGCACAGAATATTGAAAAAAAGAATAATCTTATGTATATACAGAAAGGTACAACAGTTATTAATATTAAAGTGCCTTATGTATGGCAGGGAGCAATTGTCAGCATAGCAGGAATTATCCTGTCAGTTGTATGGGTGATTGCGCTTGGAAAGACAGGAAAGTCAGGGAAGAATAAGAATGAGAATATTTGATACACACGCACATTATGATGATGAAGCATTTGATGTGGACAGGGACGAACTGCTTAATAAGCTTTTATCTACAGACATTGATACTATTGTAAATGTCGGTGCAAGCATAGAAGGGTGCAGGAAGACTTTAAATCTTGCGAAGCAGTATAAGAATATATATGCGGCTATAGGCGTTCACCCAGATGATTATGACAAACTTAATGAGGATATTATAAGCTGGCTTAAGGAAGAAGCACTAAGCAATCCGAAGGTTGTTGCAATAGGTGAGATTGGACTTGATTATTATTATGATGAGCCAGAGAGGGCAGTACAGCTTAAATGGTTTGAAAGGCAGTTACAGATGGCTGTTGAAGTTAATAAGCCAGTGATTATACATTCCAGAGAAGCCTGTGCGGACACAATTAACATTTTAAAAAATGGAAATGCGGACAGGATAGGTGGAATAATACACTGTTATTCATATACTAAGGAGTCGGTCAAGACATTTTACGATATGAACTTCTACTTTGGAATAGGCGGCGTGCTTACCTTTAAGAATGCAAGAAAGCTTGTTGAGGCGGCGGAGGTTATACCAATGGAGCGCATATTATTAGAAACAGACTGCCCATATCTTGCACCAGTTCCTAACAGGGGCAAAAGAAATGACAGCAGTAATATAAGATATGTCATAGAAAAGCTGGCAGAAATCAAGAAAATGTCTTATGATGAGATAGTGGACATTACTAATAACAATGCGAGAAGGTTATTCTTTAAAGAGGCATAACATATTCGTCAATCAGTAATTATAAGAATGGAGATTATACAGTGGATAATAAATACGCACACGTTATGCACCTTGGCAATCCGACTAATACAATCGCGGTGCTTAACAGATACGGTTTTAATTTTCAGAAGAAGTTCGGTCAGAACTTTCTTATAGATGAAAATGTAGTTGAAAAGATTGTGAGGGAAGCCGGAGTTACGAAGGATGATTTCGTGCTTGAGGTAGGACCGGGTATTGGAACTATGACACAGATACTCTGCGAGAATGCAAGAGAGGTTGTAGCTGTCGAGATTGATAAGAAGCTTATACCAATTCTTACAGAGGATACACTGTCGTGGTATGATAACGTAACAGTTATCAATGAGGATATATTAAAGCTTAATATTAAGGAACTTGCAGACAAGAAAAATGGTGGTAAGCCAATAAAGGTTGTTGCTAACCTTCCTTACTACATAACAACTCCTATTATTATGGGACTTTTTGAGAGTGGTGTGCCTTTGGACAGCATAACTATTATGGTTCAGAAGGAAGTGGCAGACCGTATGCAGGTAGGTCCGGGAACTAAAGATTACGGTGCACTTTCATTAGCAGTGCAGTATTATGCCAGACCTAAGATTGTGCTTAATGTTCCAGCAAGCTGTTTTATGCCACGTCCAAATGTAGACTCAGCGGTAATAAAGCTTGAAAGATACCAGAAGCCTCCAGTTGAAGTGCTTGATGAACATCTTATGTTCAAGATAATAAGAGCTTCATTTAACCAAAGAAGAAAGACTATGATGAACAGCGTGGGTAATAGCGGTGAAGTCAATGTATCCAAAGAGGAACTGCTTAAAGCATTAGAACAGTGTGGATTTTCTGCTACAATAAGAGGAGAAGCACTCACATTAGAGCAGTTCGCAGCTCTTACTAATGCGATAATTAATAACAGATAACAGACAGCACATAATTAAGGCAATGAATATTTACCTCCCTTAGGACATAAGATTGATTAGTTAATCTTATGTCCTAAGGGAGGTTTTAAAATGGCTGATTATCAACGTTTTGTGTCATATATCTATTCATATCCGGGTGGAGTTAAGGATAAGAATGTAGGCTTTGCAAAGGTTGAAGTTGTCAGGGGAGAAATCCGGTTAAATATTAATCTAAGGGGTGTATATACTGATACTCCGGAACTATTCGGGGTGTATCTGTTATTCGCAGGTTATAACAGTGGTGAATACCAGCTTTTAAAGGCTGGCGACTGTATGGTGCAGAATGGTATGGCTGTGTACAAGGGCATATTTAATTCGTCCAACATTGATAGTACAGGGTACGCATTTTCTGACATATGCGGCATTGGAATAGCCAATCAGGCGGATGCATTCTATATGATGTTCTCAATGTGGAAAGATGAGAGCATTAATACACAAAAAATCCACTTCGTTGACAAAGAAATGTTGATTAATGAAAGAAAAAGAGCTTCTGTTGTTGATAATTTCAAAGATAGTACCAATAAACCAGACAATGCCAGCCATAACGTAGCAGTGGATAATAATGCACCAGAAAATGCTAATGCTTTGCAGAATATGAATGGAACAGTCAGTGCAGCACAGTCAGACAGTAATACAGCATACACCAATGGATGTATGATACAGGAGGATAAGGATGTTGCAATTATGCAGGCGGAGACTTTGGATAACTGCACCGGTCAGGGTAATAAGATAATGGAAAGTGATAATGATAAGTCAAAAAGAAAAAAAGCAAAGACCAGCTTTGACAAAAAAGTCGATAAATTATTGTATGCAAAGCCTGATTATATTGACGCATTTGATGATGACTATCTGTACGACTGCGTAGAGGTGTCAACAGAGGTGCTTAAAGAGCTGTTGTCCATAGAGAATGACATAATAAATAACAGTTTTTTAATACACGGATATTATAATTTCCGGCATCTTTTGTTTGGCAGGGTGTGTGAAAATGAGAATAACACACATTATTTTATTGGCGTGCCGGGAATGTACTGCAACAGGGAGAGGTATATGGCTTCAATGTTTGGCTTTAACAATTTTAAGAAAAGCCATAGAAGCGATTATTCTAATCCATATTTTGGATACTGGTATCAGGAGATATAGACAAAACGTCTGTGATCCTGCCATTTGCCGTTAAGCTTTACATAAGAATGTGCAATGCCTTCATCAATAAATGACATTTTGTCCATAAGGTGGAGTGAAATCTTATTGTCAGGATGAATGTAACATTCTGTGCGGTGGATACCTAAATCGGGAATTACCACATCAAGCATATGGGCAATCATAAGGGAAGCAAGCCCTTTGCCGCGGTTAAGACGGTCTATTTTATATCCCATATTAGCAGATGGTGATGAGCCTCTGTTGATGTGGGATAAAGAAATAGTTCCGATAATGTAGTCGGGATTGTCATTAGATACAAGAAAAAATCTTACAAAATGTAAAGACATAAGAGCTTTGTTCTCAGCATTGAGCATATTCTTGATGAATTCTTCTGTATAGAAAGCTTCTGGCTTATCACTTTCATATATATCAAAATCGTTGCGGTTTCTGTAATAGAAATCCAGAACATCAAGGCTTTTATCACAGCCTAATACTTTAAGCGTGTAATCTCCAAGACTGTATCTTACGTTCATAGGTAGTCCTCCAGGCGTTAAATGCACTTTAAATAATTATGTTAAGGTATTCCTTGAATTAACGGTTAATAAATCCCTGATTGTTATCTGCGTCAGAGCTTTCAGCAAGTGCCTTTTCTTTGAGTATTTTTTTCTTCTCGCGCAGTTCCTTAAAGAAGGAGCTTAGCATAGTTGAACACTGTTCTTCGCATACGCCCCTTACAACCTCAGCCTGATGATTAAATTGTGGCATTTGCAAAATGTTAAGAACAGAACCGGCACAGCCAGCCTTAGAATTCATTGAACCGATAACTACACGTGGAATTCTTGCTTGAATAATAGCGCCGGCACACATCTGGCAGGGCTCTAATGTTACATACAGTGTACAGCCTTCAAGTCTCCAGTCCTGCATATAACGGCTTGCTTTTTTAATTGCGGTTATCTCAGCGTGTCCAAGTGTAGTCTTGTCGGTATTACGTCTGTTATATCCTCTGCCAATAATCTTACCATCATACACGATAACACACCCGATAGGCACTTCATTAATCTTAGCCGCTTTCTTCGCCTGTCCAATCGCCAGTTTCATAAAATGAATATCCATATTGTCAAATTCGTCATTAACCATAAAATCCACCAAAATCCGATCTAAACTTTTAAGATGAGCACTTTTGTGCTCATTATATCACGATTCGTAGCTTCGCTACTCTCCGCTGCTATCGCAGCTATCGTAATCGTCATTCGCCGTTCGCCAGATATCTGCTAGCAGCTTTCTGGCTCTCTTGCGCTCATTATATCATATGCCCTGCGTTGCTTTTCCACATATCCGAAGTTTCGAAGAAACTTCTAAGTGACTACGAAGTAGTCATATTATATCATATGCCCTGCGTTGCTTTTCCACGAATCTGAAGTTTCGAAGAAACTTCTAAGTGACTACGAAGTAGTCATATTATATCATATGCCTTGCGTTGCTTTACCACGCATATGAAGTTTCGAAGAAACTTCTAAGTGACTACGAAGTAGTCATATTATATCATAAAAATAAAATTTTTAAAAATATATTGACAAACCTGCCTCTTAGTTGTATGGTTAGTTACATAAGTAATGAACCAAATAACGAATTATGGTGATTAACAAAATAACAGAATGGAG
This sequence comes from Lachnospira rogosae (ex Hitch et al. 2025), assembly GCF_040096455.1. Classification (NCBI taxonomy): domain Bacteria; kingdom Bacillati; phylum Bacillota; class Clostridia; order Lachnospirales; family Lachnospiraceae; genus Lachnospira; species Lachnospira rogosae (ex Hitch et al. 2025). The sequence continues at coordinate 78,096 of NZ_JBBMER010000011.1, forward strand.
AGATTGCATGCAGGAACATTTGACGCAGGAAAAATCCATATATATACAGATAAGTGAGATGATAGAAACAGATATCTGCCGTGGAATTCTGCTTGAAGAAGAAAAAGTTCCAAGCACGAATGAGCTGGCGAAGCTGTATACGATTAACCCTGCAACGGCGGCCAAAGGTGTCAACATACTTGTTGATGAGGGAATACTTTATAAGAAAAGAGGTATTGGAATGTTTGTAAGTAAGGGTGCTAAAGATATGATACTTAATAAAAGAAAAGGTGCATTTTATGAGAACTATGTCAAGTCATTGATAGAAGAAGCCAAGAGTATCGGAATAACAACTAAAGAATTAATCAATATGATTGAAGAAAGCGAGAGTTAATATGAGTGGTCTGGAGTGTAAGAATATAAGTAAAAGCTATAAGGATAATAAGGTGCTTGATAATGTGAGCCTTAATATTGAACAGGGAAAGATATATGGTCTTATAGGAAGAAATGGTGTTGGAAAGACAACACTTATGTCAATTATGACAGGACAGAATCCAGCTGACAGCGGAGAAGTTACATACAATGGACAGCCTGTGTGGGAAAATGCAGAGGCGTTAAGCCATATATGCTTTTCAAGAGAGATTAATACCAAGAGCCTGCTTGGAATGAACAACCAGAAGGTTAAAGAATATCTTCGTCTTGCTTCAATATATTATAAGAACTGGGACAAGGATATGGCAGAGGAACTTGTGAAAAGGTTTGGTATTGATAAAAAGAAGAAGGTATGTAATCTTTCAAAAGGAATGTTGTCAATGCTCACAGTGATAATAGGACTTGCAAGCAAGGCGGAGATAACAATTCTTGATGAGCCGGCAGCAGGGCTTGATGTTATCGTCAGGGAAGAATTCTACAAGCTTATTATAGATGAGCAGCAGGAGAATGGCAGAACATTTATAATATCAACACACATCATTGAAGAAGCGGCAAATGTATTCGAAGAAGTCATAATACTTAAAGATAAATGTGTATATTTAAAGGAAAATACAGTTGAATTACTTGATAAATGCCGTTATGTATCAGGTCTTGAAGAAGATGTAAAAAATGCTGTTGATGGCTGTAAAATTATCAATGAAGAACATATAGGAAGAAGCTACGCTGTTACAGTAATGCAGGATGGCGATGGGAAAATCAAAGCAGTTCAACATGTTACGGTACAGCCGGTTTCACTTCAGAATTTATTTATTGCGATATGTGGACAGTCGAATATGTAAGGAGGGGTGACCTATGAATTATGGATTGGCAAGAATAATCAAAGAATCATTGTATCAGGCATTGAGGAACACTATGTATATAATAATAGGTGCATTTGCATTGACAATATATAGTATGTTTGTAGTTAATGATAAGGGAGCACATTCCGCTTTGGCAGTTGGAATGTTGTTTTCCCAGTGTATTATATATATTGGTGGATATGTCATAGTATTATTTATGATTTGTTATACCTGTCAGAATATTTCACTTGCAGTTTCTTTCAGCTGCACAAGAAAGCAGGCTGTGGTGGTGACCTATATTATTGAGTTTCTAATGGGCATTTTCTTAATTATTGTGTCAGTAGCAGGAGCATTAACAGCTGGTTTAATGGGAGTTGATATCAGTCTTGGAATATGGATATTGCAGGCGGTACTTGTTATGCTTATATGTATAGCTGTGGCTAATATAAGTTCAAGCATAACATTAAAAGTGGGAAGAATAGGTTATATGTCGATGGTTTTAATAATGGGATTTGCAATGGGAATTATGACGGTTTTCATCAAATCAACATTAGCTGCAGGATATAGCATTATGGGTGGATTTATAAATCTTAATGCAGGCACCTGTACTACAGGAATAATAGCCGCATTTATAGCTGTGTTAATATCAATGTATATATATTACCTTGCGATAAGAAAGCTTGTAGTGAGAAGCTAGGGCTGGAATGGAGAAGAATATGGAAGAGATAGCGAAGATTTTTAAAATAAACAAGACAGGTATAATGCAGACATTTATCATACTCATAATATGTTCGGTTGCAGGGAATATTATCCACGATGTAATTATGTTAATGGAGAACATAGGACTTGTAGAGAAAGATTATACAGTATTTCCAATGGGAAGCTTTATGGTAATAATTGGAATTATTGCCACAGTTATATTTGCAGCGACAACTTATAACTACACAAGATTCAATATGGATGTATCATATGGATGCACGAGGAAGATGTATATTATAAGACAATGGGTGTTTGATATTGTGGTTATTATTATGGCGTGGGCAGGATTAGGTATTACATATCTGTATGAGAACTGGAAGTTTGCGGCATTTTATTCAGAATATAGTCTGGAGCTTAGCATAACACCGCTTTTTCACTTCAAATATTTTGTTGTTTCATTGATAATGTTAAGTTCATTTAATATGCTTATTAGTTCACTGATTATAAAATATGGAATAAAGGGCAGAAGAATAATGGCATTCGCATATATGATAATCTGCTTCTCGATGGCTAAGGCAGAGAATATATATCAGGGGATATATGAGAGAATATTAACCCTGCCAATTGGAACAGATATATTATTATGGCTGGTGACATTAATTATAGCGGCTGTATCAGCAGTGGTGGCAATACTATTAATTAAAAAACAACAGGTTGCAAATTAGAGTGGTAAAATCAAAAAAGAATGTTATAATAAAGTATCACACATTGTAGTATATATTTAAAGGAGCAAGTGATGGATACTTTTAATGCAACTAAGGGGGCAACAATACTTATAGTTGATGATTCACGTTTCCAGCGTACTATAATAAGGGAATTGTTAAGGGAACATTTTAATATTTTTGAAGCTGAATCTGGTGAAGAGTGTCTTGGTATAATTAAAAAGGACAAGGTGTCTATTGATTTACTCATTCTTGATCTTGAAATGCCGGGAATAGACGGCTTCGATGTTTTAAGGCGGCGACAGGAGATACAGCATTTTGCTGATATACCTGTAATAGTCCTTACAGCGACTAACAGCAGTGATGTTCAGGCAAGTGTGTACGAGCTTGGAGCTAATGACTTTCTTATTAAGCCGATTGACCCTAAGACAGCATTTTTTAGAATTCAGAACCTTCTTAAGTCAAAGCACAGAATAGCAAGTCTTATTAAAGAGTATGACGATTTCAAGTTTAAATCAAAGATTGATGAGATGACAGGACTTCTTAATAAGTCAGCAACAATAAAGCTTATAACGGATGCATTAAAAGAATATCCGAATGGACTGCACGCTTTGATGGCAGTGGATATTGATAATTTCAAGGCAATTAATGATGTGTATGGACATACAGTAGGTGACCATACAATATCTATTGTTGCAAGCATTATGGCATCACAATTTGAAAAAACAGACATTGCAGGAAGAATAGGCGGCGATGAGTTTGTATTATTTGTTCGTGACATTGAAAGCAGGAAATATGTGTATGAAAAGGCACAAAAGATTGTTGATATAATATCAGCCAAAGAGAATATGTCTATTCCAGAGGATGTAACAATTAGTATAGGTGTTGTATTTACTGATGGAACAGAGAAAGATTATACAGAGTTATTTGCTAAGGCAGATGAAGCACTTTATGAGTCAAAGCATGCAGGAAAGTCGTGTTACCGCGAATATGGTGTCAAGCTTGACGGCAGGAAGGCATCAAAGACAATACCTGTTATTACACGCTCAAGAAATGTGATAAGTATAATTGAGTTCGTGCACGAATCATCTTATGATATAAGAAAGATAGATAATGTTAATGATTTTGAAGAATTAATTAGTGGGGTAAAGAATATTCCGTGCATTTATGTAGATATATCCGAGATGGAAGATAATGGATATAGGGTACTTGAGGATATAACTAATACAGACAATTTAATAATAAAGAATATGCCAATTGCCATTATATGTAAAGAGGGAAGTATGGAGCAGATACGTCTTGCAGCAGGCTATGATTGTGTTAAAGACATATTATTTGCACCAATTGAGCCACAACAGCTCAAACGCCGTATCGCAGCTTACAGGAGTAAGATAAGTGATTAACTTTACTTGACAGAGTTGGTATATAACATTTATAATAAAGGAACCGTGCAGCCGGGGAGTTAGCGGCACCTTGTACCTGCAATCCGCTATAGCAGGGGTGATGTTCGGCAGAGGGCGAGATTTTATGGAGCCGCCCGATATAAGTGGTGATGACATTTGGGTCTTTCGCAACAGGAATTCATGAACCATGTCAGGTCAGGAATGAAGCAGCATTAAGTGAAACCTTCTGTGTGCCGAAAGGCAGCCTGGATCGAGCTAACTGTATCGGTAACGTCTGTGGATGATCATTCGAAGCTGAACGCACGGTATTTTTGCGCGAGTAACGATGAGAATGGATTGAAAGAAGGACGTTTCCTGCTAGCAGGAAAAAGGCCTTATTGCAATCGATTCGAGGAGCACC
>NZ_JBBMER010000012.1:0-48558 GCF_040096455.1 Lachnospira rogosae (ex Hitch et al. 2025)
GCGTTGCTTTTCCACGCATCCGAAGTTTCGAAGAAACTTCTAAGTGACTACGAAGTAGTCATATTATACCATATTTTTCTTTTTATGCTGTCTGCTTTCCTGCATCTGCTTCATCTATTTTATCTTTTACAAGCTTTGCATATAATTCATTCAAGGCATTTTCATCTTCATAATCCGTAAGCTTCATATTAGCAACATAGGCATCGGCCGATGCATTAAGTTTATCAGCTAATTCGCTATCTATCATATTATGAGCTGCTCTCTTGGCAAATACAAGGCTTTCAAGAAGTGAATTGCTCGCAAGCCTGTTTCTTCCGTGAACACCATTGCAGGCTGTTTCACCTACTGCATATAATCTGTCCATAGATGTCCTGCTCTCATAATCAACCTTTATGCCACCCATAAAATAATGCTGTGCTGGTACAACCGGTATACATTCTTTAGTGACATCATAACCCTGCTGTCTGCAATGCTCAACTATATTAGGAAAATGCGATTTCAGCTCAGCTTCTGGAATCGTCCTTAAATCTTCCCAGACGTAATCTGTTCCGTCCTTTTTCATCTGCTCATATATAGCCTGTGTAAGTAAATCCCTTGGCAGAAGTTCATTAACAAATCTGTCGCCATTCTTGTCATAAAGCTTTGCACCCTCGCCTCTTACTGACTCAGATATAAGAAAGCTTCTGTCCTTCTCATCTTTAGAATAAAATGTTGTTGGATGAATCTGGACATAGTTAATATCCTTTAATTCAACATTATGCTTAACAGCAATTGCAATCGAGTCCCCTGTAAGATGTCTGAAATTAGTTGAATGTCTATAAAGACCACCTATTCCGCCTGTTGCAAGAACAGTGACATCTGCCTTAACTGTCATAAGGCTGTTATCTGATTTTCTTATAACCGCACCAAGACATTCATTATTATAGCTTATAATGTCTAACATCCTTGTATTCTCTAATAAAGTTACATTAGGAAGCTCCCTTACTCTTTCAAGCAGATGACTTGTTATCTCTTTTCCTGTAACGTCCTCATGGAATATTATTCTGTTACTGCTGTGTGCTCCCTCTTTAGTGTATGTAAGATTGCCCTGCTCATCTTTCTTAAAATCAGCACCTGTCTCAATTAAATCCTTGACAACATCTCTTGACGAACGAATCATTATCTCTACTGATTTCTTATCATTCTCATAATGTCCTGCTTTAAGTGTATCCTCAAAATAACTGTCATAATCACTATCATCCTTTAACATACACATTCCACCCTGTGCAAGATATGAATCACTGCTTTCTGCATCACTGCTTGTTATCATAAGAATTCGCTTATCTCTCGGAAGATTGAGTGCACAATAAAGACCTGAACAGCCGCAGCCTACTATTAATACATCTGTTTCCATAATTTTACTCCATTTCTTTAATTATACCAGTTTGTTATATACCATTTATCTGCAATGTATTTTAATATTAATCATATTATTTTGCTGCCAGCTCAAGCATTTTATTAAGTGGCTTTAATGCACACTGTGCAAGTTCTTCATCAACAAATACCTCATTAGTATCATTTTCAAGAACATCTAATACCTTATCCAGCGTAACTTTTTTCATATTCACGCATACCTGGTCAGGCTTAACTGTATAAAGCTTCTTGTCTGGTGCCTTCTTTCTTATCTCATTGAACACACCATCAACTGTTCCGATAATATATTCATCTGCATCAGTATCAACAACATAATCAATAATTCCTGATGTGCTTCCAACATAATCTGCAAATGCCAGTACATCTTCTGTACATTCAGGATGGGCTGCAAATCTAGCCTCTGGGTGTAATTCTTTAGCCTTTAACACCATATCTTTAGTAATGACAACGTGTCTTGGGCAGCAGCCATTATTAAATATAAAATTCTTATCTGGACATTGCTTCGCAACATAGCTTCCCAGATTTCTGTCTGGTATAAAAAATATATTTTTATTAGGAAGATTTTTAACAATCTTAACTGCATTAGATGATGTTACACATACATCTGAATATTTCTTTAATTCAGCAGTTGAATTAATATAACAGACAACCGCAAGGTCATCATACTTTTCTCTTAAAGCAAGTATCTCATCTTTGTCAGCCATGTGTGCCATAGGACAGTCTGCATTCATATCCGGCATAAACACTCTTTTCTTAGGATTAAGGATTTTCGCACTTTCTCCCATAAATTCAACACCAGCAAATATAATTCTGTCCTGACTCACCTTAGTAGCCACCTTGCTTAAATAAAACGAGTCACCTATATAATCTGCAACGTCCTGAACATCTTCATCAACATAATAATGTGCAAGTATTACTGCGTTCTTCTCTTTCTTTAACTTTTCAATATCGCTTACGATAGACATATGTATTCCTCCAGAAATCGTTATAATTTCACAAAGTATACTACAAAACTTTACAGCTGACAAGACAGTTGTAAAGTTTTTCGGTAAATTTTGTAATATTCCAGTAAAACTGATAAAAGATATATGCTTATACACAATAAAAGCACTAAAAAAAGACGTAACAGCCATCCGCTGCTACGCCCTTTTATCTAAACTAAGTATTTACTTATTGAATGTTATAAAACCATAACTTTCAAGTGTCTTAAAATATTGTACAAGTCTTTTATACAAAGGCTCAGCTTTATCACCAAAATGCTCGTGCACAAGCTCAGATATATCATATATCGTTCTTGCACCATCTATATATGGCCATATGAAATTACCCATTTCATCAAGATGAATCTTTGATATTCTTGGCTTTCTGAATACAACCTGTGCTATTTTATTAAACACACCTTTATTCTCAACCATTATTGTTACTGCACCATTATCGTCTGTTTGAAAAGGATATTTATCCTCATTATGCATTGGCACATAATCAAGGTAATTAGCACTTTCTGCCTTTGCCTTCTTAGATTTTGTCTTCATATTCGTTCACACTCTACTTTTCTTTGCTCTTAGTCCATACTGCATTCTTTAATATTAAAAGAACCATAATAACCATTAACACAATAGAACCGATTGTTCCAAGTGAAATGCTTCCTGATAAATCAATTGGATCTGCAAGTCCAACTACTGCAAATATAGCAAGAAGAATACCTACAAGACCTTCACCAGCAATAAGTCCTGAGCAGAAAAGAATTCCACCACTTGCTTCGTTGTCCTTATCCTTATCTTTAGACTTCTTGTCAACAAAGTGACGGATAAGTCCACCAATCATAATTGTTGCTGAAAGCTCTAATGGAAGGTATAAACCAATTGCTACTGGAAGAACTGAAATACCAAGTATTTCAATTACTAATGCAATAAATACACCGATGAACACAAGTGCCCAAGGAAGATTTCCTTGCATAACACCTTCTACGATTGTCTTCATAAGAGTAGCCTGAGGAGCTGCAAGTTCTGTTGTACCAAAGCCCCATGCACTGTCAAGAAGAACAAGAACGCCACCGATTGTTAATGCTGCAATAACTGCACCTAAAAGTTCACCAATCTGCTGCTTCTTAGGTGTAGCACCAAGGATATAACCAGTCTTTAAATCCTGTGATGTATCACCAGCCATAGCTGCGATAATACAGATTACAGAACCGATACCGATAGCACCCTTCATACCATGAACACCTACATCACCTGTAACCTTAAGGCATAATGTAGCAAATAAAAGTGTAGCAATAGCCATACCTGATACAGGGTTGTTACTGCTTCCTACAATACCAACCATACGAGAAGATACTGTTGCGAAGAAGAAACCAAATATTACTATAAGAATAGCACCAAGAATTGTAACAGGAATATCTGGAATAAGCCAGATAGCAATTGTAACAACAACAATACCAATTGCAATAGCCTTCATATCAATATCCTGTTCTGTACGAAGCTTACCTGTGTTCTTATCACCTTTCATTCCCTTGATAGCATCTGAGAATGTTTTTACAATAAGTGGTAATGACTTAATAAGACTTATAATACCACCTGTTGCGACGGCACCAGCACCGATATATTTGATGTAATTACTCCAGATTGCACTTGCTCCCTTTGTTGCATATAAATCAGCAATAGAGATTGTACCTGGATAAAGTATTGTTGAACCACCAAATGTTACAATAGCCGGAATAAGTACGAACCAGCCTAATATACCACCAGCAAACATATATGATGCAATCTTAGGTCCACATATGTAACCTACACCAAGTAATGCCGGATATACTTCTGCTGAAAGTTCTGTCTTAAGCGACTTAATAGGTGCTGTAATAACACTAGGAATAACCTTAATTCCATCAGTAATGAACTTAAATAATGCTGCAAATCCCATACCTGCAAATACAGACTTGGCACTTGCTCCACCTTCTTCACCAGCAAGTAATACTTCAGCACAAGCTGTTCCTTCTGGATAAGGAAGTGTTCCGTGTTCTTTAACGATAAGTGCATTTCTAAGTGGAACCATAAAGAGAACACCAAGAATACCACCGCAAAGAGATATTAACATTATTGTAAGAAGTGATGGAGAATCCATAATTCCATCTTTAGCCCATAAGAATAATACAGGCAATGTAAAAATAGCACCTGCTGCTAATGATTCACCCGCAGAGCCAATTGTCTGAACCATATTGCTCTCAAGGATAGAATCTTTTTTCATGATGACACGTATAACACCCATAGAAATAACGGCTGCTGGGATTGATGCTGAAACAGTCATACCTACCCTTAAACCAAGGTAAGCATTAGCAGCACCGAATACTACAGCAAGAAGCATACCCATAATAACAGATGTTACTGTGAATTCTGGAGTAATCTTATCCGCAGGTATATACGGCTTAAACTGCTCGTCTTTCATAAAAAACCTCCTAAAAGTATAAAAATCATTGATGAATTATTGCCAGACGATATAATACAATAAATCATCAAAAAAAATAGAGATGACAACTTCAATGACAGCTGTCACCTCTTTTAATCTTTAGTATTTTATCACATTAAATTGAAAAAATAAAGTACCAATTATATACTCTTTAAATTTTTATTAAATATTCCAGAAAATGGAATAAACTAATTCCAGAAAATAATTAATTGCTCATTTTATATCGCGGATATCTTTTATCAAAAATACTTTTAATTAGTGGTGGAATAATCTCATTCCTGTAAAGCACATTGCAATGCCTCTCTTGTTGCAGGTTTCAATAACATTATCATCTCTTATTGAACCACCTGGCTGTGCAATATACTTAACACCGCTCTTATATGCTCTCTCAATATTATCGCCAAATGGGAAGAACGCATCTGAACCGAGTGCAACATTTGTGTTGCCATCAAGCCATACTCTCTTTTCTTCCTTAGTAAACGCTTCTGGCTTCTCTGTAAATACTCTCTCCCATGCTCCATCTTCAAGAATATCCATATATTCATCACCAATGTAAAGATCAATTGCATTATCTCTGTCAGCTCTGCCTACACCTTCCTTAAATGGAAGTTCTAATACCTTAGGGTTCTGACGAAGATACCAGTTATCAGCCTTCTGTCCTGCAAGTCTTGTACAGTGAATTCTTGACTGCTGTCCAGCTCCGATACCGATTGCCTGTCCATTCTTTGCATAGCATACTGAGTTAGACTGTGTATACTTTAATGTAATAAGGGCAATTATTAAATCAATCTTTGCCTGCTTTGGAATTTCTTTATTCTCTGTAACAACATTTTCAAGAAGCTCTTCATTAATCTTGAATTCATTACGTCCCTGCTCAAATGTAACACCATATACCTGCTTTCTCTCAACTGGTGCTGGACGGTATGAAGGGTCAATCTTAATTATATTGTAATTACCCTTCTTCTTGCCCTTAAGTATCTCTAAAGCTTCATCTGTGAAACCAGGAGCGATAATACCATCTGATACTTCGTGCTGGATAAGCTTTGCTGTTGAAGCATCACACTCATCTGATAATGATATGAAATCACCAAATGATGACATTCTGTCTGCACCTCTTGCTCTTGCATAAGCACAGGCGAGTGGTGAAAGCTCTCCGATACTCTCATCTACCCAGTATATTTTCTTCTCTACTTCACTAAGAGGAAGTCCTACTGCCGCACCTGCTGGTGATACATGCTTAAATGAAGTTGCAGCTGGAAGTCCTGTTGCTTCCTTTAATTCCTTAACAAGCTGATAGCCATTGAATGCATCTAAGAAATTGATATAACCTGGTCTTCCGTTAAGGATTTCTACTGGAAGCCCGCTTCCGTCTTCCATAAATATTCTTGATGGCTTCTGATTAGGGTTGCAGCCATATTTTAACTGAAATTCGTTCATAACTATTCTCCATTCATTTATTAATTCCTATTATTAATTCTTAATTATTTATTATATTAATAGTTCTTAGTTAGTAGTTCTTATTATTTATTATTTATTCTTATTGATAATTCTTGTTTCATATTCACCTGTCTTGATATCAATAAATCTTACAAAAAGTGATACTTTATTATCTTCATTAAGATTTTCCCATACCATATTAGTAAATGTATCAATATTGCCTTCTATTCTGACTAATACAGGTTCTCCCTCAAAGCTTGGAAGTGGTGAACCATCATTCATATATGTATGAATAAAATGTCCCTCTCCTGCAATTGGTGCATCATATGTAAATGTAAATCTGTCACACTGGTTAGGATTGCCGTTGTGGCTCTTTAATATTGACATTGCATAATCATATTCACCGTTATCGACTGTCATAAGACCTGATATTCTAGGAGTAAAGTTAGGAGCATCTGGTTCAAATTCCCTTGTTCTTAATGATTCTTCAAATGTCTTTCCTGTACTCATAAGGTCATATACCGTATCTGTCTGGTCACCATTAGTAACGATTGTCTTCTTTCCAAGAACACGTACTGGAGCATATATTATAAGGCTTGGATCTTCAAGCTTACTTGGGTCAAACGCCTCTGTTCTTATTCCTTCCTTGTCCTCAACGAATACTCTGTTACGGCTGTTAGCACTTCTTCCCATAATAAAATATGCTGTAACAGCCTTTGTTCCGTCTGCTGATCTTCCGATAACAATTCCTCTTCCCGGATAAGAACAACCCGATAATTCCTTTTCAAGTGTTGTAATCTGCATAATAATCCTCCATTTCTGTTTTTCATACAGTCTGTAAAAAATGTACAAAGCACATACCGCACTATGTGCAGTCGCCTTTGGCAAGCTACATCTTCGTGCAAGTGTGCATAATCGGCACAAAGTGCCTTTTGTATAATTTATACAAAAAAGCCGACCTTATCTGGGTAACCTTTTAAGTGGCTGCCCAGGCGGTCGGCTGATAATCATATATATACTGTACTCCCTGTGGGTAATCCCACACATATTCCATAACTTTAACCAATTAAAAGCTCTGTATAATATGCTTTCCGCCAGTCGTACAGCTCATAGTTTTAAGATACACTAAGTTGTGGCATTTTTCAACATTATTTTAAATATAGTTTTTATGCTATAACAATTAATATTATTATTACACTACAGATATTTTTAGTAGTTACCCAGAAGCTTGATTGACTTAGCTTCTTCCTGTATTCCTCTTAACGCATTCATAACGCGGGGATCATCAATATTACCCTCGAAATCCACAAAGAACTTATAATCCCACTGCTTATCTGCTGGTCTTGACTCGATTTTATACATATTAAGCCCATTATATATTATGTGGCTTAAAAGATTATAAAGTGTTCCTGCCTCATTGGCTGTCTCGAATACTATACTTGTCTTGTTAGCATTTTTTAAGAAACGTCTTGCATTAGTTATTATTACAAATCTGGTTGTATTGTTAGATAAGTCAGCAATACCTGTTTCTAATACTTCAAGACCATATATCTGTGCAGCTTTCTTACTAGATATTGCAACGTGCGTGTGATCATTTTCTGATAATAGCATCTTAGCCGCCATAGCTGTATTAGCCTGATGAATTCTCTGCCAATCCTTGTGTGTATTAAGGAAATGGTCGCACTGCATAATTCCCTGTGGGTGCGAATATACAGTTGTAACCTTATTAATATCTGTTCCCTTAAGTCCTACAAGAACGTGATCTATATTAACAAATGTCTCAGCAATTATGTAGTTATCATATTCCTGTAATAAATCATATACACCTACAACACTTCCCGTTGTAGAATTCTCAATTGGAAGCACACCATAATCAGCTTCCTTATTCTTAACTGCTTCCATAACGTCTCTCCAGGTAGGAACACCATAATTATCACAGTCCTCCCCAAAGAAATTGCAGGCAGCTTCCTGTGTGTATGCACCCGGAACTCCCTGATATACAATCTTAACACCCTCTTTATTAATGCTTTCTATAGCCTCATAAGGTTCTCTTAAAGTCTGACCCATAGCTTCAAGAAGCTGATACTGTCCTTTTCTTGAATTAGCCATAATCTGTGAAAATAAGTCATCAATGGCATGGACATTAGCCTCATTTTTAACAAGCTTTGTAACAGCTTCAATCTTCGCACGTTCTCTCTGTGTATCAAGAACTTTCTTTCCTGTCTGGATTTTGTACTCTGCAACTTCCTTTGTAAGCTTCATTCTCTGTTCAAACAAATCGACAAGCTGTTTATCAATACCGTCAATCTGCTCTCTTATTACATTCAAATCTAACATTTTTCAACCTCGTAATCTTTATTGCTTTAAACCATTGATATTGTATCATATTTTTTGTAATATGTAAGTAAATAATTAACAACTATTAATAATACTGATTAATTATATAAAATACTACAGAATGGAGATTACAATATGAAAAAGACCATTACAATAATTATTGTTGTCTTAGTAATTGCAGCTGCTGGTGTTGGCGGATTTTTTTATTTTAAGAAGAACCAGACAGTACATAACAACGACAATGCTATTGGCAACACAGCAGGCAATCTTATCAATGGAGGGCTATTCTGCGAATATAATGACAAAATATATTTTGCCAACCCTGACGATTACAACAAATTATATGTTATGAATTCTGACTGTACGAACATTTCCAAAATAAATGATGACAGCGTTGCCTACCTTAACGTATGTGGCAATTACATATACTATGTAAAGAATAATTTTAATAAAAGTACTATCGGAATGGTATTCAGAGGCCAGCTTTTTGGTCTTTACAGATGTGATTTAGACGGAAGCCATTCAAAAATTTTATATAATGACCGTTCCGGTGCAGCAAGTCTTAGTGGTAACACTGTATTTTACCAGCATTATGATGACACAACAGCCCTTACATTTTATAAAGTAGACATTGATGGCAAGAATAATTCTATAATATCTGACACGCCTTATTCTCCAACAAGTATATATAATGGAAAGCTTTACTTCTCAGACCCTAACGGACGTCACCATATACTTTCTATGGATACTAAGACCTGTCAGATTGTTAATTACTACGACAGCAATTCTTACCTTACATTGATTGATAATAATTACGCTTATTATATAGACCTTGACAAACAGTATTCACTTGTAAGACTTAATATGTCAAATAAGACACTCGAACTTTTATATGCACCTGAAAATGGCAAAGTAATTAACTACAACGTATATGGTAATAAAATATTCTTCCACGTTGAGGGCGGTGACAATGCCGGTCTTTACAGAATGAATGTTGACGGGACTCAGTTAGAATATGTAGCCGTTGGCGAAATATCAGGTATTCACTGTACTTCCAAGTATACCTTCTTCTCATATTATGAAGATCAGTCAACACTTTACAGAATACCTACAACTGCACCAATAACAACTATTGAAGAGATTTCAATTAATTAATTTATCTATTAAACAAGTAAATATAGAACAATTCCTACGATGCCAGAGCATAACATAACCCAAAGAGGATTAGACTTCCATTTTCTTAAGATAAAAATATCAATAGCAAAAATTATCAAAGCTACAACATCCAAAGATGTAAGATTATTAGGAAGCGTGCTTTGTCCATAAAACGCCATAATTAACAATGAAATACCTGCTGATGCAATCATTGCTATTACAGCCGGTCGTAGCCCTGAAAGAATGCCCTGTACCATATCGAGTCCACGATAACGATAATACATGTAAGCAAGCACCATTACAATGACGCAGGATGGAAATACACAGCCAACAGTTGCAATAACAGCACCACAAAATCCAGCGACCTGAATTCCCACAAATGAAGCAGAGTTAATTGCTATTGGACCTGGTGTCATTTCAGCAATAGTTATAATATCAGTAAACTGTGTCATTGTAAGCCAATGGTGAATATCAATCACCTGATTTTGTATTATTGGCATAGCAGCATACCCACCACCAATACTTAACAATCCAATTTTAAAAAAGCTCCAGAACAATTCAAGATATATCATTGCTTATTACCTGCTTTCCGTTTCATATTTTTAATCCATATATCTAATGTTCCAATACAACCACAGACAAAAATAACTATAATGATATTTATAGATAAGTAACGTACAGCTATAAATGAAGCCAACATTATTATAATTGGTAGCGGTCGTTTTTTTTGAAATATACTCTTTGCCATATTTATTACAACATCGCAAATCACAGCAGCAACTCCGCAAAGCATCCCTCTCATTGCCATACTAACAATAACATTATTACGAAATGCCTGATAGAACATCGAAATTATTGAAATGATTATTAATGGGGGCAATACTGTTCCCAATACCGCAAGTATAGCTCCTGGAATGCCTGCTATATGATACCCCAACATAATTGAAGCATTTACTGCTATCGCACCTGGCGAAGCTTGTGCAATTGCTGTTAAATCCAGCATCTCTTCTTCCTCTATCCAGCCTAGTTCCTCAACAAACTTTTTCCTCATTAAAGGAATTATTACAAATCCTCCTCCAAATGTACACGCACTTAATTCAAAAGTTGATAAAAACAATTTTCTATACTTATACCAGATGCTCATCTCTAGAATTCCATCCTTCCTATTTTTTAATACTATATCACTTGATTCCTAATAATTGAAATAATATAATCTTACATAAATAATAAGTAATTTGATATAAGGAGTTTATAATGACACTACGACATATGATAATTTTTCGTGCTGTATGTGAAAATGGATATAATTCTACAAAAGCTGCATCTGCTTTACATATAACACAGCCAGCTGTAAGCCTTGCCATCAAAGAAATAGAACAATATTATGGGGTACAGCTTTTTGACCGCATAGGGCGAAGACTCCAAATCACTAGTGCTGGACAACATTTTCTTCAATATGCAATACACATATCCGACTTATTTTCAGATATGGAAACTGGATTTCGCGACTGGGATTCCAAAGGCATCATTCGCATAGGAGCAAGCATAACAATTGGCTCTCAATTTTTACCAAATTATGTAAAGTCTTTCTATGAAGTATGTCCAGAAATAGATGTAAGAGTAACTATCGAACAATCTGAACGACTGGAGCAAAAAATACTTGCAAACGAGTTAGATTGTGCGTTAATTGAAGGTATATCGCATAATTCTAACATCGTATCTGAAGCCTATATGCAAGACTATTTAAGTGTTATTTGCGATACTAATAAAGGATGGAAAGATGGGCAGAATATACCCATAGAAGTATTTCAAAAGCAGCGTTTTCTATTACGTGAAAAAGGAAGCGGAACACGTGAAGTTTTTGATCGTGTTACTACACAAGCTGGCATTCATATTATTCCAGTATGGGAAGCTATGAGTACAACAGCACTAATCAACGCCACGATCAACGGACTAGGTATTTCTGTTTTACCAAATAGAATGATTATTCCATCATTAAAACAAGGATTAATTTCTACAGTAAATGTACAGGATTTAATTTTCAGTAGAAATTTCTATATTATTTACCATAAAGATAAATTTTTGACTCCATCTATCAAACAGTTTATTAATCTGTGCAAAGAATATGTATAATAGTTATTCATTGCCATAGTACAATATAATATAAAAATAACAATAAGAGCCACAGTTTCATTTAAACTATGGCTCTCTTATTATTTTATATTTATTAATCAGGATATTCGCTTGTTATTCCGAAATATTCTTCTAATGAAATCCAGTCACCATTATTATAAAGCTTCTCTGCTAATTCAGTTCCAACATATCTTAAATGCCATGATTCATACTGGTAACCTGTATAAGCATCCTTTCCATTTGGAAATCTTATGCAGAAACCATATTTATAACAGTTATCATTAACCCATTTACCTTCGCTTGTATACTGAAAGCTGTCTTCAATCGAATTCAAATCAAAGCATAGACCTGTCTGATGTTCTGAATTACCCGGTCTTGATGAATAAGTATCTGCCGCAGCTTTTCCATCGTTGGCTACATATCTATTGTAAAGACCCACCTGATAATCATATGAACGGTAACCACTCGCAATATAGATATTAAGTCCTTTTGCTGTCGCATCTGCCTGCATTTTTCTGAAAGCCGTCATTAAATCCTTGTCAAGGCTCTTATTACTTCTTGCCTCTGTTACAGGTACTTCTGGATTTTCTGGAATAAATGTACTTGGAAGTGCATATGTCTTATTGGCTATTAAGTAACCATCTATATATGTTGCTCCATTTCTGTTATCAATAGTAAATCCCTTAGATGTCTTAGTTACGCCATCTCCTGTTGATGACCCTTTTTTATCATCTGTCTGCTGGCTCTCTGTGCTCTTATCATCTGAACTATTAACATTTGAAGCATCAGATTTACTCGCTGTATCTGTGCTGTTATTAGATGAATTAATACTATCACCTGCCTTAGACTCTGTGTTATTACTGCTATCGCTTGTTGTAACTATTGTATTATCATTAGTATCCGTTGACTTTTTCCTGTTAGCATTTAATAACAATACTACTGCTACAATAATCACAACAACTACTACGGCTATACACGCGGCAATTGTAATTCTTTTTCTCATAATCCTCTGTTTTCTTGTTAATCTTTTCTTTCTCATATGTCCTCCTGTTATCATTATATTAATGGAGATGCAACTTTATAATCTGAATTCACAATAACATTTTTTAATGCTGTAACCTGCTCATTATCACACTCTTTTATTAAATTGACAAGACCCTTTGTTATAAGCCACGCACCATATTTATTAAAATGTGTATTCTCTGATACAGTGTCTTTCTTAGCAAGTTCATTAACAAAATCCTCTGGCCACTTGCCCTTATTGATACCCTTTTTGATAGATGTATACTTGTGAATATCAGCTTCGCCTATACTCTCAAAAAGCTTTACCGTATAACTAAATAAATCTATCACGGGAGTATGTGTTTCCTCTCCTATCTGCTTCATTGCCCTTATATAGCAGAAATTATCACCGCCGTGAAGTCCCGGACCATCTTTAATTGTTCCGTCCTTGTTAAATGCTGTTCTTGCCGGTGCTGTTACAAGCACTGGAACAGCATTATGTTCTCTTGCCATATCAATATACTGCTTTATGAACCATTTGAAGCTGCCCTTCTCACCATTAGGTGAATATGGATAATATGTATCATTAGGGTAAGTGTTATTAAATGCCTTAACGCTTGCAAGCACTGCTCCCTTATCAGCTATTGAGTCATCTTTCATTAAAGCATCTATATATTCTTTAGGAATATAATCTTTAGGCACTCTCTCGCCCGGTATAACCGGATATCTTCCGTCCTCATCAGGTATTCCAAGCTCTGTCATACGGTTAAACATAGTGCTGTAACCTTTAGAACTATCATCATTGTGGCAGAATTCTATCAAAAGGTAATCTCCTGCCTGTATACTTTCATCTATTTTATCAAATCTTCCTTCATTGAGAAATAACCTTGAACTTCTGCCTCCCTTGGCGCAATTAAATACTTTAGTATCAGGAGTTACATAATATTTAAGGTATTGTCCCCAACCTGCTATAAATTCTTCTTCTGTGTAATTCTGGACGATTGAATCGCCGGCTAAATAAATATTCATAATTCTGCCTTTCTTCCTCTTTGTAATTGCTTTACACGACTTATGCAACTTAATATTTATGCTTGTTTAATTGAACTGACTGTTTATGGGAGTATCTTTGCAGATTTCACTTGTATTTTCATAAATTTTAGTTGCATATGTTCTGGACTTTGTTGCATATCTTCATAGATTTTGTCGCACGGACATTGTGTGAGGGCTTAATATTACCGCTGGGCACGCTTTCGCTACTTGAAACCGCAGCGGACACGTAAGCGGCTAAAATACAGCCGCTAAGTGCCGGCGGTTTCAAAAGTACCCAGCTTGCAATATTAAGCCCTCACACAACTGGTGTTCTATAAATTTGTGTCAGTTTTATATGTTTAAATGATAGCACATATCTGTTATTTTCACTATATATTTTCGACAGTAGTTTCTGTTACTGCTTTCGATTTTAGACATACCTATCTATACTAAATGGTTGTCACTAGCTATATCGTAATTATCTGTGTACTCCGCATTTTGCCTAAGCTCCACTAACATTTCATCAACTTCTAATTCCATAGTCCAAATCCCTTTCCTAACATATCCCCCGTATCTTTCCTCTCCACTCACAACGCTGCTCTTGACTACAACTATATTTAAGTATATCATAATAAAGTTACATAAGTTATATCAAATCTATTAAAAACCCCCAATTAAATCAGTCCTCCAGACCGATTTAACCCAAAAATCACCCACCAAAAAGGTCGATAAATACCATTTTATAAATAATAAAGGTCGATATAGCACCACCCACAAAGCTCATCGCCACAACTGTGCATATCTCACAATACCGCACCGCTACCTTTAATGATATCACCAAGGTTACCCCATCGCAACCAAGTGCCACTGTCAGATTGGTGTGGGCTGATATAAGCATAAGAAGACGATGGGGAGCCGCCGGTCCTTAGCTGGCAGTGCCAACTGGCAGCTTAGTACCGCTGCGAGCGACACTCAGTGCAAACGGGTCTTCGTTGCTTATATCAGCCCACCCCAATCGTCCATGTCTATAACATTGTTATTTATCCCCCTTTTAAAAATATTATGTAAAGAAAGGACCCTACTTATGCAAGATAAAACACAACAGATTTTCCGCGATGCTCCAGTACCTAAAGCCGTACTTACTAACGTAATTCCATCTATAATAAGTATGCTTATGGTTCTTGTATACAATCTTGCGGATACATTTTTTATTGGTCAGACTAAAGACCCACTTATGGTTGCTGCTGTTTCCATTGCTACACCAGCATTTATTATATTCATGGCTGTCGGTATGTTATTTGGAATTGGTGGTACTTCTATGATAAGCCGAATGCTTGGCGAAGGAAAGCGTGATATGGCCAAACATATTTCAGCATTCTGTTTTTGGACAGGTGCAGCAATTGGCGTTATAGCTATGATAATTATGACAATATTTTCAGTTCCCGTATGCCGTCTTATCGGTGCAAGTGATGCTACAATAGGATACGCTTCACAATATCTTTCAATCGTTGCCATTGGAATACCATTTCTTATTGTAAGTAACTCCTTTAGTAATATCATTCGTTCAGAAGGTCATGCTACAGTTGCTATGACTGGAATGATTATCGGTAATATGATTAACATTGTACTTGACCCTGTTATGATTATTGGTTTTAAATGGTATGTTGCAGGTGCAGCTGTTGCCACAGTTCTTGGTAACATTTTCTCAACCGTATTTTATATTATCCACCTTACTTCCAAGCGGTCGATATTATCGATTAAACCTAAAGATTATTCCGCTAAAAAGATAATTACTCTCGGTGTGCTTTCAATCGGAATTCCAGCTTCACTTAACAGCATACTTATGAGCTTCTCCAATATTATGATCAATTCATTTATGGCAAAACATGGTGATTTACAACTTGCCGGTCTTGGTGTTGCTATGAAAGTTAATATGATTGCAGTTATGCTTCTTATTGGTGTTGGAACTGGTATCCAGCCTCTGCTCGGCTACTGTTTCGGTGCTGGAAATAGCAAGCGTTACCGCTCAGTTTTAAAATTCTCTTTATGTTTTGCAATATGCTTAAGTATTATAATGACACTCATATGTTATCTTGGTGCAGCTCCTCTTGCAAAAGCATTTCTTGATGATGAGGAAGCATTTGGATATGCATTTGCATTTTCAAGAATATACATAATGTCTGGGCCTGTGCTTGGAATACTATTCGTATTCATCAATGCAATACAGTCAATGGGTGCTGCGATACCATCGCTTATACTTTCAGTAAGCCGTCAGGGAATAATCTATTTTCCGATACTGATTACAACAAGCATTGTGAACAACACGCCTGTTAACCTTGCTATGACACAGCCTATAACTGACTATATTGCAACAGCTTTATCTATAGTATTATTCATAGTAGCTTATAAGAAATATTTTGTAGCTAAAGATGATACATCTGTGGCTGATTAATGTTATAGTAATACTATTAATTGACTAAATCAGACATAAATTTATATAATTAATACATAATTAATATAAAACCAATAGTCATAAAACGTAAGTGCTTACCATAAAACAGCAGGACTGCCATATATATGCCCCCTACTTAACAGTAAGGTGACATATACATAGCAGTCCTGCTTTATTAAGAATAGTATTCTAATTTCAATTAATTCATATTCTGAGATTATGCTGCTCTATTTCCAACACTCACCTCAAAAATATTAACTTTATATTACCCCTTCGAATCGTAAGATGTTCCATATAATAAATCTGACACATCAACACTTGAAGATGAAGAATTATAAAGACCTGACAGGCTTTTCTGTATGCTTAATGCTTCTGATACAATATTATTAACTGAACCTGATTGTTCTTTAATTCCCTTCATTAATTCAGACTCACTTCCTAACATCTTCTTTAATTCAGACATATCTGCACTCTTTAACTTATCAGTGTCAACTGAAAGCTTGCCATTATCATCAACAGTAATACCTACTGCCGCAAGTGCCTCCTTATTGTCTGTTACAAGCTTATCAAGCTTAGTCTTGTAAGTATTCTCAATTGTGCTTCCAACTGTATTAATGTTAGTAATAAGTGTATTATAAGCACTTACAAAATTATTAACAGTATCATATACCTTATCTTTAGAATAATCACTTGAATCTTCATTCCAGAGCGATTCGTTAGATAATGAACTTATTACACTGTTAAGATTAGATGCTGAAGATGCAACCTTCTCATACTGTGCATCCTTAGAAGAACTTGATGTATCATATCCAAGAACTTCTTTCATCTTCTGCTGATATCTTAAGTTGTTATTCTGGATAAGAACATCAATATAAGAATCTGCGGCACTCTTTGACTTGCCTGTTGAACTACTACTATTTAACATATCAAGAAGAGTAGTAGATTGTGTAGAAATATTCACTTTATCTTCCTTTCCGTGCAATCGCACCAGGATATATAATTCCCTCCGTGGATATCCATATTTTATATATCGGCACGCATAACAATATGTTTAGAAAATATTCCTAATTCCCATCGCGAATTATAATTATATCATTCAGCTTAAGCATAGTATCCTTCTGTGGAAGAATCGATAAATCATCTCTAAATATAAGATATATTGACACAAAATCTGTTTCTTCAATCTCCTCTACTGTCTTTCCTGCCTGTGTCTTATCAATCTTTATCTCTGCTATCTCTTTTATATCTGCATTTTTAATATCAGAAATGCTGCTTTTTCTCTGATACTGTTCAACAAAACCTGCACTAATAATACCTGTTGGTATAGCCACCGCATCAACTCCAAGATAGGCTATGCATATCGCCATAATTCTTCCAACTTAAACCTTGCAGTTACTCCTTTACATCCAGGATAAAGCAGATCCGCTGTCCATATCCTAAGAATATATTCCACGCAGAATATAAATAAAGTTATATACTCAACCCATTTAAAAAATCCACCCATAAATGCAAGCTCATCAAAGGTCTGCAAAAATGTCACTATAATATTAGAAAATATTGTTATCGTTATAAATATATCAAAAGACCTGCTTATGCGGTTGCTCTTATCCCCAATCTGAATTATGTTATATTAACTGACACCGGTATTAAAATTTATAAGGAGAAATGTATATTATTATGATGATGTGAATACCAGCCACTAGTCCTGTTATTCACATCACACAACAAGCGATTAGTTATTAGCAAATAATGCTGTTGATAAATATCTATCACCTGAGTCTGGGAGTAATGCAACGATATTCTTACCCTTGTTCTCTGGTCTTTGTGCAAGAATTGTAGCTGCCTTTAAAGCTGCACCTGAAGAAATACCAACAAGTACACCTTCACTTACTGCGAATGCTCTGCCTTCTGCAAATGCATCATCATTATCAATTGCAATTATTTCGTCATATATCTTTGTATCAAGAACTGTAGGAACAAATCCTGCACCGATACCCTGAATCTTATGAGCACCTGCTGTTCCCTTTGAAAGAACCGGACTTGTTGCTGGCTCAACTGCCACAATCTTAACATCTGGATTCTGTGACTTAAGGTATTCACCAACACCTGTAACTGTTCCGCCTGTACCAACACCAGCTACGAATATATCTACCTTACCATCAAGCTGTTCCCAGATTTCTGGACCTGTTGTAGCCTTGTGAGCTGCTGGGTTAGCTGGATTATCAAACTGTCCTAAGATGATAGAACCTTCGATTTCCTTGTTAAGTTCTTCTGCCTTTGCAATAGCACCCTTCATACCCTTAGCACCTTCTGTAAGAACAAGTTCAGCACCATAAGCCTTTAAAAGATTCCTTCTTTCTACTGACATTGTATCTGGAAGTGTAAGAATTGCTCTATAGCCCTTAGCTGCTGCAACTGAGGCAATACCAATACCTGTATTACCACTTGTTGGCTCGATGATTGTTGCACCAGGCTTTAATAAGCCCTTATCTTCTGCATCCTTAATCATTGCTAATGCAATTCTGTCCTTTACAGAACCTGCTGGGTTGAGATATTCAAGCTTACCAAATATGTTAGCCTCTGTAACCCCTGCCTTCTTAGAATATCCATTAAGCTTAAGTAATGGTGTCTTTCCTACTAATTCTGCTGCACTCTCTACATAATTACTCATATTATTAATCCTCCTGAAAATGTTTTATTATTGTTTTCCTATAAACCTATATGTTTAATGTGTTTTATGATTGCATTATATCCTTTGATTAGTAATCTGTCAACCATTAATTTTTAAATTCTTATAATTTTTATTATGCCCCGTATTATCCTTCCATATATCCATAATAATTAAATTAAAAAGAAGCCTGTACCACAGCCAGTGTCATTAATTTAATAACATTGCCGTATTCCAGACTTCTATCTTATTATCTTTATATAACTTATTAATATATATCATATATATCAACCGAATTTCTTCGTTACATCTGCCTTCATTATCTTGTCAGCATATTCCACGCCATATTTTTTCACAACATACTTATAGCACTTTGATAACTGAGGTGTTCTTGACTTCAAATCGTGTGCATCAGATGCAATATAATCTACAATATGGTCTTTAAGAAGTGCCTTAGTACATCTCTGTACTGCCCAGCCATTATCGCCGGTAACTGAGTCTGCGTTAATCTGTATGTCAGCACCCATTCTCTTTAACTCATATATATAGTCCCAATCCTTAACAGTACACACATATCTTTCAACGTGTGCCACAATTGGGTGATAGCCAGCCATTATAACATCAAGTACAGCTCCTCTTACCTTGTCCTGCTCAACTCCTGAGGAGAACTCTATAAGAATTGTGTCAGTTCCGCACATTGTCTTTTCATCAAGCTTATCCAAATCGTCTAATATCTCTGACCTGAAATACACTTCCCTGCCAAGATACACTCCCATATCAGGAAATGTCTTAGCCGCCTCGTCAGCAAGTATCTCATAATGCTCTACTATCTTGCTGTAATGTGCCATACCTCTCTTAGGATGAAAATGTGGTGTCAATATGACATCTCTTATACCATCTTCATACGCCATTTGCAACATTTCCATACTTGTCTTTATATCCGGCGAACCATCATCAACTCCAAATAAAATATGATTATGTATATCTGTAAAACCTGTACATACAGGTTCTTCACTCATCTTTCTCATATAAAACCCGCTCACTTTCCAACCATACGTTCTTATATTTTATTATATAAAATATACATATCATCTGTCAATCAAACTATTACAAAGCTTATATAAACTTTATAATTACCAGTTCTTACATTCACGAAGCCCTATATTTACAACGCTTTATACTTGGATATTTCTTCAAGATACTGCTGCCCTATCGTACTTAACGCAATTCCTTTTCTTGAAATATAACCAATATCCATAACTTCCTTAGCATCAAGCTTTACTGCACAATATTCATCACCATTAAGCTCCTCACATATAATTCCTGAACACAGCGTATATCCATTAAGTCCAACCATAAGATTAAGCATAGTTGCCCTGTCATTAGCCTTAATAAGCTGCTTATATTCATATGTGCTTAATACTTCTTCTGCATAATAAAATGAATTATAATCCCCCTGGTCAAATGAAAGACACGGATAATCTTTTAACTCCTCAAGCTTAATAAGCTTTTTACCAGCAAGCGGGTGTCCCTTGTACATATATACATATATTTCACATTCTAACAATTTATGGAACTCAAGATAATTATCATTGAAGATTTTCTCAAGCACATTTTTATTAAAGCTGTTAATGTACAGTATGCCAATTTCACTTTTGCCATTCTTCACATCTTCTATAACCTCATGTGTCTTGGTTTCGTGTACAGCAAACTCATATTCGTCCATACCATACTGCTTAACCATATGCACAAAAGCATTAACCGCAAAAGAATAATGCTGCATTGACACACTGAATCTTTTCTTGACTTCTGATTTAGTAATGTATCTTGCATCTAAAAGCTCATACTGCTCCATAACCTGTCTTGCATAACCGATAAATTCCTTGCCCTCAGGTGTTACTGCAATACCATTCTGTGAACGTCTGAATATCTGTACTCCAATCTCCTCCTCTAAGGAATGTATTGAAGTTGAAAGACTTGGCTGTGATATAAAAAGCTTCTTGGCTGCTTCATTAAAAGACTCTGACTCTGCAACAATTATCGCATATTTTAACTGGTTTAATGTCATACCTTAATCTCCATATTATGCTATTCTTTTTATACCATTCCTTTTATGCCATTTTCTGAAGGAAGGCTTTAGTTCTTTCACTCTTAGGGTTATCTATAACGTCTTGCGGCTTACCCTCTTCGACTATTACGCCACCATCCATAAATATAACTCTGTCAGCTACATTTCTGGCAAAATCTATCTCGTGTGTAACTATAACCATTGTCATCTTTTCATTGGCAAGTTCTCTTAAAAGCTTAAGAATTCCTGCTGTTATCTCTGGGTCAAGTGCAGATGTTGGCTCATCAAAGAACAGCATCTTTGGATTCATAGCAAGTGCCCTCGCAATAGCAACTCTCTGCTGTTGTCCGCCTGATAACTGGCCTGGGTAGCTGTCTTCTTTATTCTCAAGTCCAACCTTCTTTAAAAGCTCGCGTGCCTCGGCAGTCACCTCAGCTTTATCACGTTTCTGCACATTAATTGGTGCATCAATTACATTTTTAAGAACTGAAAAATGTGGGAAAAGGTTGAAATTCTGGAATACAAGTCCAAAATCATTTCTTATGCTGTGTAACTTCTTCTTGTCTACATACTGTGCTGCACCTGACTCATTAATCGTTGCACTGTCACCACAATATGACAATGTTCCCTCATCCATATTCTCTAGAAGAGTTGCACATCTTAAAAATGTTGATTTACCAGAACCTGATGGTCCGATTATTGCAACAACCTCTCCCTCATTAACTTCTATTGATATATCCTTTAACACTTCAAGACTTCCAAATGTCTTTTTTACATGTTTCATTTCAAGTAAACTTGTACTGCTCATACTGCCTCCATCTGTTTAATAACGCATTTTCTTTTCTATATATTCCATTATCCAGGCAACTATAAAGTTGAATATATAATAAAATGCTCCTGCAATAAATAATGGCATTATGCTTGCACTTGCCGCCGCAATCTGCTTAGCGAGCGTGAACATTTCTGTATACGCAAGTGCAAATGCTAAAGATGTATCTTTTACAAGAGTTATTACTTCATTAGTAACTGGTGGAAGCACAATTCTTGTCATCTGTGGAAGTATAATTCTTACAAATGTCTGTGCCCTTGTGTAACCAAGAACTGTTGCAGCTTCACTCTGTCCTGCTGGTATCGCCTGAATTCCCGATCTGAATATCTCTGCAAAATATGCCGCATAATTAAGTGCAAATCCTATAATTACCGCATAAAATCTATAACTGTAAGAAAGCGAAATTCCAAATACATAATATGGACCAAAGAACACAACTAAAAGCTGTAACATAAGGGGTGTTCCTCTCATTATTGATATGTATATCTTTGCAATCCATCTTATTACATTTACCTTTGACAATCTTACAAACATAAGTAAAAGTCCTAGTGGAAGTGAGAATACAAGTGTAAGTACAAATATTGCAAGTGATGCAAGCATACCTTCTGCAAGCTTGGATACAACGCTTCCAAGTTCAACAAAGAAATTACCTTTATCAACAGCTAAATCACTATCATTTACAACATTATCAGCACTTAAGCATATGCTTTCCTCAAGTCCCCATTCTTCAGCTATCGAAAGAAATGTTCCATCATCAAGCATATCAAGAAGTGTTGATTGTACTTTATCTCTTAATTCTGTATTGCCAAGTTTAAAGCCTATTCCATACTGTTCATTAGATACATGCTGTGACAACATTCTGAATCTGCCGCCTCTTGCATTAAGTTCATAATTGGCAACACCCATATCCATACATATCGCATCAACTGAACCAGCCTCAAGATTCATAAATGCACCATTATAATCACCAACCTGCTGTAATGAGGCAAAGCTTTTAGCAAGTGCAACATTTTCCGGTTCTGCATCTTCACCGGTAAATGCTGCAAGTGCAGATGAGTCTGACTGCACAACAACAACTTTTCCTGCTAAGTCTGATAATGAATTAATGCTTGAATCTGACTTTACTATTACAACCTGTGAATTATCAATATATGGAGTTGTCCATGTATAATCGGACTCCCTTCCGTCCATAGTAAATCCATTCCATATACAATCTATGCTTCCAGATGAAAGTTCCATATCTTTAGAATCCCAGTCGATTGGCTGTTTGACAAGTTCCCAGCCATTACGTCTGCATACTTCTTCTGCTAAAGATAAGTCAAATCCAACATATTCTCCACTCTCATCTTTGTAACCATAAGGTGGAAATTCCGCATCAAAACCCACTGTAAATGTTGTCTTGCCGTCTGACTGCTTCTTATCTGAACAGGCAGTAAATGTACCTGCTATAAAAGAGCATAATAAAAGTACAATAAGCATTTTCCTTAATAATTGCGTGTTGGTACAGTTCCTCATATTAATCTCCATTCTGTTCTTGCAATTCACTTCTCTAATACGTGAATATTTTATTACTTTAATACACTAAATCGTACCCTACTTATGCACTTATGTCAACTTAATATTTTACATATTCTAATACTGTTTCTGCAAATGTATCTATATCGAATGGTTTGGCTATATGTCCATTCATTCCGTGCTCCAGTGCCTTCTTCCTGTCCTCATCAAATGCATTAGCTGTCATTGCTACAATCGGAATATCCTGCCATCTGTCTTTTTCTAACTGTCTTATTAAACGTGTAGCCTCAAAACCATCCATATCTGGCATACACACGTCCATAAGAATAATATCCACAATACCTTTTTTATATTTTATATAATCTACAGCTTCACTTCCACTGGCACACTCAATTATATGAGCACCATTTTCCCGTAAAAGCTCGCAGGCAATTTCCCTGTTATACTGATTATCATCAACAACCATTACCTTTATATCTGACAGGCTCTGATTATTCTTTATTATATTATTATCTGTCCCGTTGTCAGTCACATTTTTATCGGCCTGTGTCCTGACAACATATTGAAGCGGTAACTTTACTGTAAATGTTGTACCTTCGCCTAACTTACTGTCAACATCTATTGTTCCATTCATAAGTTCAATTATCTGCTTGGATATAGACAGTCCAAGCCCTGTTCCCTCTACTGATATATCATTATCGTATGCTCCCCTTGTATACAAATCAAATAATGATGGCATATCTTTTTCATCTATTCCCCTGCCATTATCCTTCACTATAATAATATAATTATGTATATTATCCCCTATATTATTATTACAGTCTTCTTTCACAATAACATCTATATGTCCGCCAACCGGCGTATATTTGATTGCATTGTTAATAAGATTAATAAGCACCTGGCTTATTCTCGTCCAATCCATATACACATATTTATCAGTTATACCCTCTAGATCAATTGTCATCTTTTGTTTCTTTACTGCCGCCTGAATTTCTACAAGATTATAGAAATCTGTCATAAGCTCATAAATGTCGCTTTTTTCATTTTCTATATTAATCTTTCCCTGCTCTATCCTTGACACCTCAAGCACATCATTAATAATACCAATCAGATGATTTCCAGCTTCTTTAATCTTTTCAAGGCAATCCTTAACCTTATCCTGATCCCGATTATCCATATTATTCTGTGCAATTGAGGCATATCCAAGAATCACATTCATAGGTGTCCTGATTTCGTGCGACATATCAGAAAGGAACTTTCCCTTTGCCCTGCTAGCACTTTCAGCCTGTGCAAGTGCTTCTTCTATAAGAAGCTGCTGTTCAATCTCTTTCTTTATAACATCTTCAATGTCCCTTATCATAAGAATAACACTTACAGGCTCACCATTTTTCCGCTTCTCAACGACAACACTTACAAGACACCACCTGAATACTCCATTGGTTACCTGTCTTTTGTATCTGTACTCTGTCTTATCTTTATGTTTTAATTCACATTTAAGATTATCAACTGCAAGAAGCGTTGACACATCTTCCTCCGAATTATTACATATGATATTACCTGATATTCTGCGGTTGACCTCGTTAGTATAATCTATAAACTCATTATCCTCGATATACCACGGATATATTCTTTTGCAGGTATTATCTGAAAGATTGACATAGTACACCTCGTAATATGCCTGAAGCGTGCTTGATACAATATTTCCATACCATTGTGTTCCTTCTGCGGCAATACTGCTTTTATTATTCCCTCTACTCATAACTTTCTACCCCTCTGTTATCTACATAATGACATTATTCTCTCTTATATCTGAAACAAGTTGTCGCCTGAACGCCCTACACCCATTCTCATTCCAGTATTTTCTTTTCTCTATCTTTATAACCTCAAATGTAGTATTTAAGATATGCGACTTATAACTTGTGTTAGGTTCTCTGCCTGGATAAAATACAGTGATTGAATCCCTAAACTCGTCTTCGTCCAAATCATAATCTTTAGCAAATTGCTCAGAAAGTTCATCTGTTGTAATCCTCTTAATATGTGCATAATACCCCACAAGATATGCAAAATAGTCCACATCAAACTTTTCTATCCAATAATCATCTGATGCCACAAATACAACTACAGGGAACTGCCTATTATCATCTTTAATAAGATCCTTTAATGTATTGTATTCTTCTTCATTATCAATACCCCTTACATTCTGTCTTAACCTCTCCACATCACAGATTCCAATATTATCTGCTATCTCTCCATAGAAGTTAGGACGGCTGAACAATACATTTTCATTATCTCTGTACTTATCTGCTGGCTCAGCATATTCATTACTTACGTCAAATAAAAGCCTGTCACCATCTTTCTTAATAGTAGCAATCGATATCCACAGCCTGTTAGCGACCTTAGAATCAAGGTGCGTTGTAATCTCCTTGAAATATAAATTCTCATTATCATATTCAAGCGATACCTTATACCCCGGTCTTTCATTA
The DNA here is from genome assembly GCF_040096455.1 of Lachnospira rogosae (ex Hitch et al. 2025). Lineage (NCBI taxonomy): Bacteria > Bacillati > Bacillota > Clostridia > Lachnospirales > Lachnospiraceae > Lachnospira > Lachnospira rogosae (ex Hitch et al. 2025). Next base: position 25,981 of record NZ_JBBMER010000012.1, read on the forward strand.
TCATATGTATCCACACTGCCCGGCATATCATCAAATACTTCATTAAATCTTGAATGTACCCACGAATATATGTAATTAACTGCCTTTTTAAATGCGTCCTCCATAGAAAGATTAGTAAGATCAATGCAGGAATGTGACTGGAATACCTTATAATTGCCAAGCGGTTTAAACGGCTCAAAGCGGCGTCTTTTACCGCCAGCCTCGAATTCCTGTTTATTCTTATGCTCCTGCTCTATCTTTCTAAATGCCTCGTTAAGCCTTTCATCATCAGGGCCTATCTGATTGACAATCTTTACTATATTATTAAGTGTAAGCTCTATTCCATTCTCTGAAGTATCAAGCCATAACTGTTCAATAGCCCCTTGTCTTGGTGCCTTATAAAATATCTTTGCAAGCTCTGTGTCTGAGTCAAACAGCTCCTCTATGTATGGATGCAGTGGTTCATTCTCAAACTTTAACCTGTAGTGACACCTTAACATATCATTCCATTTCTTGTCTTTGTAATGCTGGTGTCCTAAATCTTCAAGCAGCCCTGCTATCGAATCATCACACAGTTCAAATGTAGCAAGAATACTGTTCATCTTTCTTGCCAGTGCTTCGTTACCTATTCCAAACGCCGAGCCTTTATATCTCATATCGTGCTCAATCTCGTGCCAGCCCTCAAATGAGTTCGTCCTTACCTGAACCTCAAATGTATCGTCAACATAATCTGACAGATATGGATTGACAATTGTCTTGCTAAGATATGCTGGAAGCTTGAATATTCCATTGACCTTCATAGCCTTGAATTCATATTCATTATTCTCCGTAGTCTCCCACATTCCTGGAGATATAAATAATGTATCTAAAAGCTTTCTGCATATATCTACATCATCAACAAAATATAGGATTATTCTTATTCCTACAAGATCCTGCATTTTCTTATCTTCATTCTCCGTACCTGGACGTCTGTAATCTTTAAATATAAGCTTATTCACCATAGAATCAACGGCCTTGACCCTGTATGCAATTCTGTAGTAAAATCCTGCTCTTTTTAGCTTTTCCTCTATAATGCTTAGTAAATCATCTTTTACAACCTGTGGAACAACTATCTGTTCAACATTCTCCTTTGTAAATAACTCATTAACTTCATTCATAAGTAACCCCATCCAATTCTTCATATATCTTTCTTTTAAGCTGTTCTTTAATGCTATCCTTGGCAAATGCAGCTTCTGCTGAATTAATAAGCAAATTCTTTAATATTATACCATTTATAGGAAATGTTTGCACAAGTAATTTAAGCTCATTTTTAATACTTGTGCCTGAAACCATCATATTGTCCGTATTTATGGTAACTTTAACACCATTATTAATAAGTTTCATAATTGGATAATCAGCAATATTATCAACAACTTTCGTATTAAGGTTACTTGTAGGACACAATTCTAACGGAATATTCTTATCTGCCAGCTCCTTAATCATATCCTCTGACCAGGCTGCCCTTATTCCGTGTCCTATTCTTTCAGCTCCCATATATATTGCCGTCTTTATGCTTTCTTCTCCATCTGCTTCACCTGCGTGTATTGTAAACGGAATATTATATGCCAAAGCTTCTTTAAATATTCCAACAAACTGCTTTGTTGGATATAATTTTTCTGCACCGGCAAGATCTAGTGCCACAACTCCACGTCCAAGATATGTATGGGCAATCCTTATCGTTTCTTTATTAAGCTCCTCATTATCACTTCCCCTCATGCAGCATAATATAAGCTTGTGATAATCTGAATTACCGAGTCCTTTTATTGCCGCCTGCACAACCTCTTCCTGTGTCAACCCCTTCTGCATATGAAGCTGTGGTGCAAATCTTATCTCACTGTACATTATCCCCTGACTATCCTGCCCAGCTATTAACATTCTCACACATTCAGTAATAGCTTCAGCTTTCTGCAAAAGTGTCAGTGGAAATTCAAATTTTTCCAGATATTCATTCAAATCCCTGCAGTCTTTGGACACCTGTAATCTTTCTTTCAGGTCTTCTTCACTTTCATTAAGTTCAATACCATTAATAAGAGCCAGCCTCTTAGCCATTGGAATACTGACTGAACCATCAAGGTGAACGTGTAAATCTATAAGGCAGTGTAATTTATCTATATTAATATTCATAATAATCCTCTTTTCTGCGTACATTTTACGCATATCAATCTGGTGCCTTGTAAGGGCAGCTCTAGCTTTTTTCAAATCTCCCACTATGTACAGCTTTATTATAGCACATATTTATACAGCTTTGAAAGGCATAGATAATTCGCACTAACTATAAGTTTGATTATTTGCCAGGTTTATGTTATACTTATTATACTTATTAGTATTATATTTACATTAATTATTTATTAATTGCTTTATAATCTACAATTATTTATTAATTCACATAAATGTTAGTCAGGGGGAATAATTATGGTCATCCACGAATCAGCTGAAGATTATTTAGAAACAATACTTATGCTTAGCAAGAAACTGCCTGTTGTGCGTTCAATTGATATTGCCAACGAAATGGGCTATAAGAAGTCAAGCGTCAGCATTGCTATGAAGAATCTTCGTGAATCAGAACATATACGCGTAACTAAAGAAGGTTATATATACCTTACAGACTCTGGCAGGGAAATTGCCGAGATGATTTATGAAAGACATCAGATACTTTCTTCTTGGTTAATACAGCTTGGTGTCAATAAGCAGACTGCCGAGGAGGATGCGTGCCGTATCGAACACGATATAAGCAAAGAGTCTTTCAATGCCATTAAACAGGCTATATCTGAACAGCTTAGCAACAGACAGAAATAACTTACTAAAAAAGGGACTTAAAAAGTCCCTTTTAATATTGTTCATTTTTTAATTATAACATCATCCATTCACCTTATAAATATTATAATCCCTATAACCAGCAGGCACTTCTTCATCAGTTATTATCTTAGCTGTATCAATCCTTGCAAATGTCACTGAACTTACATTATCGAATTTGGTGCTGTCTGCAAGAATTATTTTGTGATTGCAATGGCACATCGCCATTTTCTTAACTTCTGCCTCATTAATATCAGGCGTTGTAAATCCACATTTAATACTTATGCCATTTGTACCAAAAAATCCTTTGTTGAAATTATAATTTCTTAACATTTCAATAGCATTAGCACCTACTACTGCTTCTGTTGAACCCTTAAGCTCACCACCTATAAGTATAACCCTGAAACCTAACGCCGCAAGATTTCTTGCGTGTGTAACAGCATTAGTCACATATACCGCCCGCTTTTCTGTTATATAATCAATCATACAACCTGTTGTAGTGCCTGCATCCATATATACAAAATCATCAGGTTCTATAAGTCCTGCCGCATATTTTGCAATAAGCTTCTTGCCATTAATATTTATTTCACGCTTCTGCGTAACGCTTGGTTCACTGCCTGAAACTTCAAAACCTGCTGATACTGCACCTCCAAATACCTTGACAAGCTTGCCTTCTTCATCAAGCAAATTCAAATCTCTTCTAATTGTAGATTCTGAAATTCCAAGTTCTTCTTTAATCTCATTGACAGTTATACTTCCCTTGCGTTTCAACTCCTGAAGTATATATTCGTGTCTTTTCTCTGCAAGCATAACAATCACCTTTTCCAATATACCAATTATAATTCAGATACATCAGTGTCACGGATAATCTTTCTGATTGGAAGAATTCTCCCCGGCGAAACCGACAATTCATCAACACCCATTTCAAGAAACTTCTGTGTAAGGCTTGTATCAGCTCCAAGCTCTCCACATATTCCTGCCCATATCCCGGCTCTATGTGCATTATCGACAACCATTTTAATCATCTTTAGCACTGCTGGGTGATGTGCATCAAAAAATGTATCCAGCTTAGGATTCTGCCTGTCAACAGCCAATGTGTACTGTGTCAAATCATTAGTTCCAATACTAAAGAAATCAACCTTTTTTGCAAGCTCATCGCTAATCATTGCAGCCGCCGGTGTCTCTATCATTATTCCTGTCTTTGGGCTTCCTATCTTAATCTCCTGAGCCGCAAGCTCAGCCTTCACCTCATTTTCAATCTCTTTTATGCGGTCTATCTCCCACATATTAGCAATCATCGGATACATAATATGAATATTGCCATATGCACTCGCCCTGTATAAAGCTCTTAACTGTGTCTTAAATATATCCGTTCTTGTAAGGCATATTCTGATAGCTCTCACACCTAATGCCGGATTGTCCTCTTTATCAAGATTAAAATAGTCACACTGCTTGTCTGCACCTATATCAAGTGTTCTTATTATAGCCGGCTTTCCAGCCATATTTTCCGCAACAGTCTTATATATATTAAACTGTTCCTCTTCTGTCGGAAAATCAGTTCTCTCAAGATAGATGAATTCACTCCTGAACAATCCTATTCCTGCCGCATCATTAGCAAGAACTAACGCTATATCCTTAACATTACCAATATTAGCATACAACTTTATCTTTGTTCCATCAAGCGTTACATCTTCTTTTCCCTTAAGTCTGTTTAAAAGTTCCTTCTGTTCTATATACTTCGCCTGTTCTTTCTTGTAGCGGTCAAGTGTCTCGCTATCAGGATTGATATACACAACTCCATTAAAGCCGTCAACAATGCCTGTTAAGCCGTCTATATCTTCATCAAGAACACCTTTTGTTCCTATAAGGGCTGGTATCCCCATTGTCCTTGCAAGTATAGCTGTATGTGAATTAACCGAACCCTTAACACTTACAAATGATAATATCTTTTCTTTATCCATCTGTACAGTTTCCGATGGTGCCAAATCTTCTGCAATGATTATTGACGGCTCATCAGATTCTATTGTACTGCTTTTACCACCACTAAGAATAGTTATAAGTCTTTCAGAAATATCTCTTACATCTAAAGCCCTGCCTCTCATATATTCATCGTCCATAGCCGCAAACATTGATGAAAAGTTATCCGAGGTCTGTGCAACTGCATATTCAGCATTAACATTCTGATTATCAATTATATTAAGAACCGACTCTTTATAATCGTCATCTTCAAGCATTATCTGGTGCATTTCAAATATTGCCGCATTGGCTTCACCGACTTCCTTTAAAGCCTTATCATAAAGCATACCTAACTGTTCAACTGCTTTATCAACGGCATTAATATATCTTTGCTTCTCGCTCTCACAATCATCAATATGCATCCGCTTAACCTGCTGTTGTTCTTTACTGTACACTTTAATTCTGCCTATGGCTATCCCGCCAAACACGCTTTTTCCTTTATATTCATACATAACAGCCCCTCCTTTCTTTAATTTCAGCCCTTTAATTAGGTATTTTAATTTATATACTTTAACCCTGGCACTTTAATTTACATATTAGCTTTCATAAATTCTTCAATCTTTGCAGCTGCCTGTTCTTCGTCTGTACCTTCTACATTTACTGTTACTTCCTGTCCACATTTTACTGCTAATGACATTATTGTAAATACCTTCTTGCAGTCAGCAGTCTTTCCGTCTTTCTTAATTAATATACTACTCTCAAACTGCTTAGCTGCTTTTACAAGTTCACCTGCTGGTCTCATATGGATTCCTTCTTTGTCTGTAATTGTATAATTAAATTCTTTCATAATAAACCTCTTTTCTGCGTATCTTTTATTTTAAACGTTTCGTTTTGGTATATTTTGTGTTTTTTATATTTATATATTGTGTTTTTAACAGGACCATACCAGATACGCCAGGCTACAGTCATATACTTTATTTTAAAATTATATTTTATTAATTAATCTATTCATTAACCTTCTTCTTTAATACTCCAAGAAGGAAACAAGAAACGATTGTTCCAACAACTAATGCTAAAAGATAATATAATGGGTTGCCGACAACCGGGAACACGAATATTCCACCGTGTGGAGCCATTAACGTGCACTTAAATAACATACTTATTGCTCCTGCTATTCCAGAACCAATAAGGCATGCTGGTATAACGTGAAGCGGATCTGCCGCCGCATATGGAATGGCACCTTCTGTTATAAATGCAAGTCCCATAATAAAGTTGGTTGGTCCTGCCTCTCTTTCTTCCTTAGTGAACTTATTCTTAAATAACATTGTAGCAAGTGCAATAGCACAAGGTGGAACCATACCACCAATCATAACTGCTGCCATAATATCGTAATTACCATATGCAATTGAAGCTGTTCCAAATACATATGCTGCTTTATTAAATGGACCACCCATATCAATTGCCATCATTGCTGCAAGCACAAATCCAAGAATTATACGGCTTGAACTTCCCATTCCAACAAGGAATGAATTAAGCCCTGTATTAATCGCCCCCATAACAGGCTCTATTACATAGTTCATTCCAAGTCCTATAACAAGAATTCCCACAACCGGATATATAAGCACAGGTGCAATCTTTTCAAGTGCTTCTGGAAGCTTGTCACACAATTTTCTTAAACCTAAAATAATGTATCCAGCCGCAAAGCCTGCAACTAAAGCACCTAAAAATCCAGACTTTCCATTAGCTGCAATATATCCTCCGACAAAACCCAGTGCCAGTGCCGGTCTGTCACCTATTGCCATTGCAATATATCCTGCAAGCACAGGAAGCATAAATCCAAATGCTGCTCCACCTATATTCTTAAACAAAGCTGCAACTGGTGTTATAGTACCAAAATTAGCTCTTTCAGCTTCAGAAAGACTGTTCATATCAACATTAATTCCATCAATAAGAAATGCTATGGCAATCAGAATACCACCGCCAACTACAAATGGAAGCATATGCGAAACACCATTCATAAGCTGTGTATATATCTGATGTCCAACTCCGCCTGATTTATTCTTCTTAACCGCAGCTGCCTGACTATCATCAGAAGATCTGCCCATCCCATGTACCTGATATTCGGGAACATCACCGCTAAGTGCCTGACTTATTAATTCATCAGCTTTATTAATTCCGTCTGATACCTGACATTCTATAACCTTATGTCCTTCAAACCTTGCCATTGGCACTTTGGCATCTGCCGCAACTATTATACATTCCGCTTTTTCTATATCTTCATCTGTAAGCACATTTTTAGCACCTGCTGAACCTCTTGTCTCTATCTTAATTGTACAGCCTGCCTTTTTAGCTGCTTTTTCCAGACCCTCAGCTGCCATATACGTATGTGCAATACCTGTAGGACACGAAGTTACAGCCACTATATACCTGTTAGCCGGATTCGTATCACTATTGCCAGCATTATATGTGCCTGTATCCTGCAATCTTTCATCAATGCTCTTGCTTTCACTGTCTGCATTATCGATAACTTCAAGAAATCCCCCAATATCCTTAGCTGCTTTTAACTTTCTGATAAATTCTTCATCCATTAGAAGCACCGAAAGCTTGCTTAATACATCTAGATGAACATTATCCTCACTATCCGGAGCTGCTATAAGAAACAATACATTAACAGGTTCACCATCTAATGAATCATAATCAACTCCATCCCTTATAATCATAGCTGCAAGTCCCGGTCTGCTTACCGCACTGCATTTGCCGTGTGGTATGGCAATTCCCTCTCCAACACCAGTTGTGCTTTCTTCTTCTCTTGCAATAACCTGCTTCGTATACGCTTCAATATCTGTAATATTACCGCTGGCCGCCATAAGCTTCACAGCCTGCTCTATTGCCTCTTTTTTATTTAAAGGCTTTGCATTAAGATCTATACTTGAAGCACTTAATAAATCGGTAATCCTCATATACATACCTCCATATTTATAATAAGTTTAAACACTCTGTAATAATTATCTGATTATAGTAACTTTACCTATAAGATCATTAACTTCTCCGTTAGTTGCCAATCTTTCCGAAAATGCACTGGCACTTCCTGTTGCAACACCTTTCCTGAACGCATACTCATAATCTTTCTTTTCAATCCAGCCTGAAAGGAAGCCCGCTACAAGTGAATCTCCTGCCCCCACTGAATTCTTAAGTATCCCGTCCGGAGCCTTTGCTTTATACACATTGCCATCATCTGCTACAAGTATTGCACCTTTTCCACCCATTGATACACATACATTAACAGCACCCATTTTCTTTAATTCCAAAGCATACGGAATAACTTCTTCCTGTGTATTAAGTGTCACATTAAATATATCTCCAAGCTCGTGCTGGTTAGGCTTTATAAAAAATGGATTATATTCCAATACATTAGTCAACAGCCTGCTTGTTGCATCAACCACAATCTGAACACCTTTGTCCTTTAACATATCCATAATGTCTTTATATATATTATCTGATATGCCTGCCGGTATGCTACCCGCAAGAACAAGAACATCACCGCTTTCAAGTCTTCTTAATCTGTTCATAAGCTGTTCAATATGAGAACTATCTATATGTGGTCCTTGTCCATTAATCTCCGTTCCATCAATCGACTTTAACTTAATATTAATTCTTGAAATTCCGTCATTAATTTTGATAAATTCTGAATTAATGCCACCATTATGCAGTCTTCTTACAATCTCATCTCCAGTAAATCCAGCAATAAAACCTAACGCTGTACTCTTTATTCCAAGATTGCCAAGAACTATAGATACATTAATTCCTTTACCTCCGGCAAGCATTAACTCACTGCTCGTCCTGTTAGTCATACCTGGTCTGAAATCTTTAACAGATACAATATAATCAAGTGATGGATTAAATGTTACGGTATATATCACTTTATATCCCTCCCTTCTGGTCACGTTCCTTTTGTTATCATTATAATAACTCCATATTCATTCATAATCAATTATTATCATTCACAAACATTCATATTCTTTTTTGTGCAGATTGTACATATATAAGATTTATTATTAGGATTTTATGTGGAATTATACTATTTAATTGAATTAGTATGAACACTTATGATTGTTTTAATTCCCAGATCTTATTCAGATACTTGATTCCGACAAATATACATTTTATAATGATGATGTAAGAAATCTATTTAATATTACCCAGAACATTTACAAAGAAAATATAGAAGCTATTTATTCTCAGTATCAGTCTGATGATGTTGACCCGGAGGTCATCTAGCTTATATTTAATAAAGCAGAAGAAACTCTGAAGCATAAATATTAGTATTTTCATCAAACAACCCCCAAGTAAATTATGAATAAACATTTTCATAATCTGCTTGGGGGTTATTATGTCTTATATATAATATATAACTCGGTTTCACTATATGATATGCATTATAATTAATTACAAAAATAATATATAATACTACCTGCAATCACACCGGCACCGACCGATACCACTTGCCATCACATATAATCTACATTGTATAATCCACATCACATATGATTTATCATACTCGCCAGATATCCCGCACCAAAGCCATTGTCAATATTAACAACGCTTACACCGCTTGCACAGGAATTAAGCATTGAAAGCAGTGCTGACAAACCGCCAAAATTAGCTCCATAACCAACACTTGTTGGAACAGCTATAACAGGGCAGTCAGCCATACCTCCTATGACACTTGCAAGTGCACCTTCCATACCAGCAATTGCAATTATAACTCTTGCATTCATTATAGCATCAATATGGTTCATAAGCCTGTGCATTCCTGCAACGCCAACATCATACAGCCTTACAACTTCATTGCCATATACTTCTGCTGTCCTGGCTGCTTCCTCGGCAACTGGTATATCACTTGTTCCGCCTGTTGCTACAACAATCCTGCCCTTGCCATTCTTTTCTGGCATATCGCCAATTATTCCAATCTGCGATAATTCATCATAATTCAGGTTATATTGCTGTGCCACATAATCAGCGGCTTCCCTGCTCATTCTGGTTATAAGGATTGTCTTTTCTTTTTCTTCAAGCATTGCACCAACTATACCGGCAATCTGCTCTTTAGTCTTGCTTTTGCCATATATAACTTCCGACATTCCCTGTCTTAATTCCCTGTTGGTATCAACCTTGGCAAAGCCTAAATCCTTAAATGATTCTAATTTAATACTATCTGCCGCCTCTTTCGGAGAAATAGCACCAGAGGCAACATTTTCCAATAAATTGTTAAGTTCCTCTTTGTTCACGGCATTTTCCTCATTTTTCAAGATATCCCTTGTAATCACCTGTATGAAGTATATCATCAGCTCTCTGTATTTCTTCCTTAGTTGGAGGCATAATATCTTCAAGCTCATATTTCACACCAAGATCGTGCCACTTAAATACACCAAGTGTATGATATGGAAGAATTTCAAATCTCTTAACTGTCTTTAATGACTTAACGAAATCTGAAAGTGCCTGTAAATCTTCCTTATCATCTGTAACCTTTGGCACAAGTACGTGACGTATCCACATATCCTTGTTATTATCCGAAAGATATTTTGCCATATCTAATATATTCTTATTAGTCCAGCCTGTAAGTTTCTTATGCTTTTCATCGTCAATATGCTTAATATCGAGCATAAAAAGATCTGTAACTGCCATAAGCTCATTGAACTTGCTTATAAATGGTTCTTCAAATGTAAATGGATTGCCTGATGTATCAAGAGTTGTATGAACTCCTTCTTTCTTGGCTATCTTAAAAAGCTCTGTAACAAATTCAATCTGAAGAAGTGCTTCTCCACCACTCACAGTTATGCCTCCATTATCTTTCCAGTAGTTATGGTATCTGTAAGCCTTATCAAATACTTCCTGTGGTGTCTGGAGTTCGCCATCCTCTAACTTCCAGGTCTCTGGATTATGGCAATATTTACATCTCATATGACACCCCTGAAGAAATACTATATATCTTACACCAGGTCCGTCAACTGAACCAAAACTTTCTACTGAATGAATTCTTCCTTTTATATCTGACATAATAATCCTCATTTCTGCGCATATCCTCTGTCCATAATCATTCATACCCTATGCGCGCCGGTATGAAGCTTCCGTGGAATATTATACAACAATAGTGTATACAAGATATTATCATAATAAACCATTTTATTCTACATTAATATGATATAAGTGTCAAAAACAAAAAGAATTCACCATCTTTGTTAAAATTATCCTCTTTTCCATAAATCTAATGAATCACATAATATTATCCGGTGTTCAGTAAACCAATTAATTATTTTACCTCATTATTCTGCCATTTAATTATATTATTCAATTCTTGACTTCTTTAATATCCTCTTTATTAATTCAACATTAATTTTTATGTATACACATTATTAATATCAGGTAACTCCTCTATCAGCTCTGCTAATTACTGTATCTTGCACATTGTTTTGTGCTGAACTACTTTTTGTTAACAAATTATCAATTAACAGTATTTTGTGATATAATTTTGATATTTTTTTAACATTGCTGTTATTTTAAATAGTTTTTAGTATTTTTCTTCTTTTTGATAATAATTTTCGCATAATTATATTGTTTGTTTAGTCTGACTATGTTATTATAAATCCACGACTGGAATTTATCGAAAGTACATTGTGTGCTTTAACTTATTCCTGATTATCGTAAATATCACAGACAGGGAGATTAGATTTATGGGATTTTTAACAGGTAAAACCGCCATTATAACAGGGGCTGGCCGTGCCGTATTAAGTGACGGAAGATGTGGTTCTATCGGATATGGAATTGCTACAGCTTATGCTAAGGAGGGTGCTAATATTGTCATTACAGGACGTAATGAAAGCAAGCTTGCCGCCGCTAAAGAAGAATTAGAAAAGCTTTACAATATCAAGGTTCTTACAATTCAGGCAGATGTTAATGCCTCTGCTGATAATGAAGCTGTTGTAGCTAATGTCGTTAAGCAGACAATTGATACATTTGGACATATTGATGTGCTTATCAATAACGCACAGGCCTCTGCTTCCGGCGTTCCACTTGCTGAACATACTACAGAGCAGTTCAATCTTGCTATGTATTCAGGTCTTTATGCCGCATTTTATTATATGAAAGCCTGCTATCCTTATCTTAAGGAAAGTAAGGGCTCTGTAATTAACTTTGCTTCTGGTGCTGGGCTTTTTGGTAACTTTGGACAGTGTGCCTATGCCGCCGCTAAAGAAGGTATAAGAGGTCTTACAAGAGTTGCTGCAACTGAATGGGCTAAAGATGGAATTAATGTTAATATTATATGCCCTCTTGCGTGGACATCACAGCTTGAGCAGTTCAAAAACGCTTATCCAGAGGCATTTGATAAAAATGTTCATACTCCACCAGCAGGCCATTTCGGTGATGCTGAGCTTGAAATCGGACGTGTATGCGTACAGCTTGCATCTCCAGACTTTAAGTATATGACAGGTGAAACTCTCACACTTGAGGGTGGACTTGGACAGCGTCCATAACCAACAATAACTAATAAAGGGTATCAATTACCAAACTCAAAAAAGGGTACTGAAAACATAATTCCAGTACCCTTTCTTTTTATTATAACGTTATCAGCTATCTATAAACTTCATTATACAACCACCATACACTTTTATACAGTTTACATATATTTTATCTTTCTGATATATTTCAATAAGTCTTATATATCGTTTATATTAATTTCTATGATGTAATTCCTGTACAGTCCTGCTGATTTCTTCTCTTAAATGCTCTTTTTCTTTTGGAAGATTATTAAGCTTCTCAAGTAAATCCGCAGTATTGTGTTCTGATCCGACATTTCTTAATGCCTCACAAGCTGCATATACAACATCATCATCTTTATCATCAACAAGTCTTAACAATAAATCAACACTGCTGTTATTATCGTTAGTTCCTAAGGCTTTAGCCAGGTCAAGCTTCTCTTCCTTAGTTCCATACACATAATCTGCAACTGCATAGAAATCATTTTTCTTTACAAGATGTTCGATTTTTTTGTTAATATCCTTCTTAAATAACATATCAGATTCCTCCCTTATAAATATAAATAGTGAAATCTAATCTATCGCGATATTTATTAATTAGGTTTTCATTAATAGAGATTATACATCTTTTATCATTAAATGTAAAATGCAATTTTGATATGCTCATTATATCTTATTTTTTGCGCAGCTTTTCCACGCATACGAAGTTTCGAAGAAACTTCTAAGTGACTACGAAGTAGTCATATTATATCTTATTTTTTTTGCAGCTTTTCAGCACATATAAAGTTTCGAAGAAACTTCTAAGTGACTACGAAGTAGTCATATTTTATCTGCACCAGACAACTGCTCATAAAGCTTTAATGCTTCCCCATCTTCCTTATAATTAACAAATACTGTCTTGTTATCTCCCTTTATCATAACCACAGGTCCATAGCCATTCCATATAAAAAGCATACATTTTCCATATGTATTACCTTTATAATTACCTATGTTATACTCCTCTGTCGCCCCGCCATTAGTCCTTGTAAAGCTGTCTTTAGGCATTTTATCCATAAGCTGTACTTCCTCAATATTATCAATATTAATTGAGAATTTATATCCCACCGCTTTTACTGTGAAGTAATTATCTTTAATTTCTGTATCTATATGGACATTAATATATGGTATCATAATAGCCACAAACCATATAATAAATCCGGCAACGACAGCCTCAAGCGACCACATTATTGCTTTTCCAGCTTTATTGCCAAGATTGAATGAATAATTCGTATCACTCAGTCTGTTCTTGACTAATACTTTAGGATCAGCAGGGTTATTATAGAATCCAGTTTTCCAATACTCATCATCATCTACATATAACGGCTCGTTATCTCTGTTAAGTATCTCCTCTTTCTTCTTTCCAATAATAATAATCATCCATAAAATAACAAGTGTATACATAAATTGAATTCCCATATACACATAATAGTCTGCATCTGTTATTCTGCTATGTCCGATATATTCAATAAATATATAAAGCCACGATAAAGCATTGATTATGTTAGTTATTAACATTCCTTTAAATATATATTTTTTAACAGTATTATTGACTGCCTGATTAACAGCCGTATCTTTACTGTATACATTTCTTTCTCTTTTATTAAATGCCACATTAAATACAAATGATATCAGCGATACCTGCAATGTAATAAGTAATAATATAAGTGCCTGATTAAAATCTTTTGTTCTGCCACTTACTACCCACAGAATAATACCTGTAACAATCTCAGCACCTATCGGTATTAAATGATAATACAACTTAACTTCTCCTCTGACTGCTGACAGGGAAGTATCTGCATATATCCTTTTCTGGCTCTCTATAACCCATTTATTCTTAACCTTTATATCATACATTTTTCTATGTGGTATAATCATCAATAATTCTATACCTACAGCATAACCAATAAGCCACACACACCAGATAAGCACAAATATTATCATATTAAGAAAATTCACAAAACATATTGCTATACCCAAAAAAGCATTAACATTCTGGAATATTTTATAATTATGCTTTGTCTTTTCAATAAGACCTGCAACCTCTTCATCACCAATATTCTCCTGTGGTATATGAACACCAAGAATCATTCCCTGCTTATATTCATAATTGCCTATAAATCCAAATCTCACAATTAAAATTGTAAATATATTGCTTACCAATGCTATCACAAACAATGCTATTCCCATAATATTATCCTCCCCGTCCAGTCACCAAAATGCTTTTACTTTTGTATTTATGTTGTCTTTGGTTCACTGTCACCTGACACTTTGATTTTTGAATATATTTCATTACACATACTTAGAAAATCTCTCTTATCCATTCCATTAATAGCTGCTTCTGCTAATAATAATTCAAGTTCATTTTCAAGCTTTTCCCTGAATACAATATCCATATCAATATTATCTGATACTATTGCTCCGTGCCTGCGGTCTATTTTAATATATCCTTCTGTCTTTAATATCTGGTACGCTTTATTCACTGTCATTGTATTAACTCCAATATCCTGTGCAAGCTGTCTTACCGTTGGCAGGCTCTCGCCAAGCTTTAATTCACCACGTCCAATTCCCATTACAATCTGATTACGAAGCTGGACATATATAGGTGTACTGCTATTCATATCTAATTCAATAATCATTGTATTAACTCCTTTCCTGACACAATATTCACAACATAGAATTGACCTAACCGATATCTTATGAACCTTACATTAAACAAATATAACCTTTTCACAATCTTATTAATAAGGCAAATAAAAAAGTAGTATTATTTGTATTAGTTATTGTAATACAAATAATACTACTTTGCAATATAATTTGAAAATAATATAATTGAATACTATTATCAGATACTATTACCTGTTAATTATTCCCCTCCGTGCTTTGCTCCTCTATAGCTTCATTAAGATTATTCTCTATCTTTTCAAGCGTTGCACACATACTGTTAAGCTCTTCTTCGCCTATACCTTTGCGGAACACTTCCTCAGCCATATCAAATATATCAGATACCCTGTCAGCTTTTTCCTTTCCTTCTTCTGTTAAAGATATAATCCACGAACGCCTACACTCTGGATTATTCTGTCTTTTAATAAGTCCCATACTCTCTAATCTGTCAAGCGTTCTTGACATCGTAGTCACCTCTATAAGGCAGGCATCTGACAATTCTTTCTGGCTCATTCCATCACATTTTCTTAACTCATATAATATGCGTGGCTGCCCCTGTCCAACTGTCAGTCCAAGTTCTATAAAATATGGTCTTAATAATCTTCGTCTTAGCATTTCCACGTCAAACAGGTAATGTCTTACATTCTGCTTACTTTTCATAATGACCCTCTTTTCTTAATTATTGTCCTCTCCATATAATCAAGTATTTTTTCATTCAAAAATCTCATTATCGACTGGCATTCCACATCCGCCGCAGAACTTAGTCCCATTCTCCAGTTTCATTCCGCAATTTTTACAGTACATTACATTCTCCATTTCTTTTGTTTTTTTATTTTATATTAGTTGTCATTTTATGTATATATACATTTTCACAATTATATAAAAATATAAAATACCAACACCCTATTATCTCCATTCCTAATCACATACACATTTGCAATTATCTTGTCAACGACTGAATCTCTTTTTGTATAAGTCTTCCTGCCGCCTTTGCCAGCTCATCAATACGACGTATTCTTGTAAATTCTTTTCCATAAATCTTTTCTGCGCTATTGGCCGCCGCATCATTTCCCATAAAAACGGCTGATACATGTATTCCTTTAGCACGCAGTGCACGTACCTCTTCGGCTGCATCATTAACAGAAATATCGTCGCTATAATCATGTCCAAACGGGCTGTCCTGTGATGGCAGAATACGCTGGCTGTCATTAGGCGCAGCATCTGTTAAAATAATCACAAGATGCCTGTCAGCCACCCCCGGGTTCATATCAAGGATTTTACCAATTCCCCGAAAAGCAAGACCATCACGATTCCAACCGGCAGCATAATAATTGAAAATATTGTCGCACTTCTTATCCCTAAAAGACTTCAATATATGAAAAACTGTATATCCTCTAACACTGCAAAATCTTGTTACCCTGACCGGTATATTACATTTCACGAGGCTTTTGGAAATAATTACTCCCTGCGCAGCAAGCATTTCCTGATACTGAAGCCTTGAAGCAGATGCATCAAGAAGCAGATCCACTGTAAAGGACGGTTGATTATCATCTTCATATGTGTGAAAAATCCTGTTATCTTCTATATATTCTGCACGCCATACTTTGGTTGTATCAAGCCTTCCTCTCTGACCTGATATTACATCTGTCTTCTGACTTATATATTCGCTATTACGGATTTGTTCGACTATATGTGCAATAAGACTATCATAAAGCCGTACATTTTTATTATAATATGAATGATTTCTTTCAACCTGCAGCTGTGACTGTTCTCTTAAATGAAGAAATTCCTTCGGTATATTTTTCTTTGTTATATATTTTCCATCTGTAAACCATAAATGGCATCCTGTATGACTGCCTGTACACAGTTCTTTTTCTATTTTAATAAGAGTCTGCTCTGATATAACAGATCTTCCAAAACAATTCTCAATATAAGAGCAGTCATCATTTTCTTTCTTATATGTTATATTATCTTTCTTTTTACTGTAAGCTGCTTCACCAGTCATATTGTCCGCCGCAGAAGAACGCATAACCATTACATGATTATTTCTTACAGAGCTGACAGGCATTATTCTTGTCATTATCCGGGCAAATGCCCCTGTAAAATGCAGTCGCAACGCTTTTTTTTCATGTTTTACGCCATCAAAAAGATTAAATTTGCGATAAATTGCCAGCACAGCATCTATCAACCGGTCTGTTTCAGGCATTATCTGTGGTGTCAGTTCTGCATACAGCTTTTGTTCATTTGGTGTCAGCAGAACCTTCTTTTTCCCTGACACACTGCTCCATCTGGCTGACTGCATATTATATACAAGCCGGTTTTTACTCATCCACTCCTGCCTCGACAGCTTATATTCACCTGCAAAAAAAGCCTTTCCATAATAAACCCGTAAATCAGTCATAGACGGACGTTTTAATGCTTCCTCTGTATACAGTACATGTTCCAGATAAAGCCATGTCAGATCATCCAGCATAGCCTGACTGATATCTCCGTTCCAATAACCAAATAAAGTGCTGATTGCCTTTTCACCATAATACTTATATGCCAGTCCAATTATAAGATTCATATATAAATCTGAATCTAAATCCCCTGTTTCAACAGCCAGAAACAATGGATCAAAATTATAGCGTTCCGCCGCATTCCATACCTGATTAGCAGCCCGTCTTTCCTTAGCAGTATAAGAAATGGTACGCATTATTCAAACACCTCCGTATTATGCAGCTTTAAGGGAAACCTTGAAGCTATTACATCACGTATAAGCTCTTTTTCATAGCTGTCAAATATCTTATTGGTAATTCCAAGATCCAATGCATCCCTGATTGGAATACCCTTTTTTATAAGACTTATAGCATCAATTAATCCACGCAGATCCAAAGCTTTCTCTGTAAGTTCACCATTTTCACATTTTTTCTGAAGTTCATTAAATAAAAGTGCAAACTGTTTGTTATACTTAGTAACAAGTGAAGGAAACTGATCCTTTAACAGTCTCTCAAGATCTTCCTTTGCCAGTGGCGGCATCTGTATAACTACAAATCTTGAGGCAAGTGCCTCATTTAATTCCCTTGTACCTGCATAATTATAATTCATCGTAGCAATAAAACGTGTATCATCTGCAACCTCTATCCTGTCATATCCTGGAACATCAATTACACGTCTGAAATCAAGTACAGAATGTAAGACTGCAAGTGCTTCATTCCTTGCCATATTGATTTCATCGAGAATCCCAAAGCCGCCACTTTGTGCACAACAGTACACAGGTCCGGGTCTGAATGTAACCCTGCCATCGTGAAATGTATCAGAACCTATCAGCGCAGCCGCATCCATATTAACATGGAAGGAAATATCCCATGCCGGACGTTCAAAAACTGCTGCAAGATTCTGTGCAAGCACATTTTTTCCCGTTGCCTTCTCTCCTGCCAGCAAAAGATTTCTGCCACACAGAAGCACTGCAAGAGCCTCTTCCCATACCTTATTGCCATAATAATGAAAATGTGGTACAGGAATACGTTTTTTTAATGCTTCATCTACAGTATGTTCTTCTGAATAATGCCGGACTTCTTCTACAAGCTGTGCAGAAACACCTTCCTGCTTCAAAAACTCAATCAGATTATTCAATACCAACACCTCTTTAACTATTTTTTTATATTTTGATTATATTCTTTTTATTTATTTATTTCAAATTACAATAATTCAAGCTATATTAATGTCCGATTTATTCAAGTTCGAATTGTCCCGTATAGAGCTGATAATATCTTCCTTTCTGCTCTATCAGCTCATCGTGGCTTCCACGCTCAATAATCTGTCCTTTCTCAAGTACCATAATCGCCTTGGAATTTCTTACAGTTGACAATCTGTGTGCAATAACGAATACTGTTCTGCCTTCCATTATTGCATCCATACCATTCTCGATAAGTCTTTCTGTTCTTGTATCTACTGAGCTTGTCGCCTCATCAAGAATAAGTACAGGAGGCTTGGCTACTGCTGCCCTCGCAATGGCAAGAAGCTGGCGCTGTCCCTGTGAAAGATTGCTTCCATCGGAATAAAGCATTGTATCATAACCATCTGGAAGCCTTCTTATAAATGAATCTGCATTAGCTATTACGGCTGCCTCCCTTACTTCCTCATCTGTTGCATCAAGCTTTCCATATCGTATATTGTCTGCAATAGTTCCTGTAAACAGATGTGTTTCCTGTATAACCATTGCCATTGACCTTCTTAAATCATCTTTACTTATATCCTTAATGTCTATTCCGTCATAAGTTATTGTTCCTGACTGGATATCATAAAATCTGTTAATAAGATTAACTATTGTTGTCTTTCCTGCACCGGTTGAGCCTACAAATGCTATCTTCTGTCCCGGCTTTGCATATAAAGTTACATCATTAAGAATAGTCTTTTCTTTTACATATCCAAACACAACATCTTTAAATCGCACATCTCCCTTTAACTCAACAAGATAGCCTGCTTTATCTTTCGTCGCTGGAACCTTCCAGGCGTATATTCCTGTATTACCTGAAGCTTCCATAAGTTCACCAGCTTCATTTTTCGTAACATTACATAATGTAACCCTGCCTTCATCAACCTCAGGTTCTTCGTTCATCATATCAAATATACGCTCTGCACCTGATAAGGCTGAAAGCAGGAAATTAACCTGTTGTGTGAACTGGTTAAGAGGCATCGCACTCTGCCTTACATATACAAGATATGCTGAAAGCGTACCTAAATCCATAAGTCCCTTTAATGTAAATATACCGCCAACACAGGCTGATATTGCATAATTAAGATAAGAAAGACTTACTATTGTAGGAATCATCATTCCAGCAAATGCCAGTGCATTAGTTGACTCTTTTCTGAAATTCTCATTCATTTCACAGAATTTCCCGTAATCCTTTTCCTCGTGGTTAAATACCTTCTCAACCTTCTGTCCAGCCATCATCTCCTGAACGAATCCATTGATTTTACCAAGCTCTTCCTGCTGTCTGTTAAAATATTTCTTACTGTGCTTACTGTTAAATTTGATAAAGAAGAACATTATAATAAGAAATACGACAACTATCATAGAAAGACGTATGCTTAATACCATCATCATCGTAAGTGTACCAAACAGCATAATAAAACTCTGTATTATCATAGCAAAACTGTTATTCATAGCTTCCTGAACTGTATCAACATCATTAGTAAAACGGCTCATAAGTTCGCCGTGTGTATGTGCATCAAAATATTTTAATGGAAGCTTCTGTGTATGCTTAAATAAATCATTTCTTATATCCTGTATAACCTTCTGTGACATTTTCACCATAATGCGGTTATATCCAAGTGTTGACAACGCTCCGCACGCATACATCACACCCATTGCTATAACAGCCTTTAAAAGCCCTGTCATATTGCCCGGAACAATAAATCTATTGACAACAGGCTTAATAAGATAAGTTCCTGTAACATTAGCTCCTGCACTTATGAATACAAGAAATGCTACTAATATAAGCATCCATTTATAATGTCCAAGATATACGAATAACTGTTTCAATGTCTTCTTGGTATCTTTAGGTCTTTTATATCCAACATATTTAGCCATTATAAATCCACCCCTTCCTTCTGTGATTCATATATTTCCTGATAAATCCTGTTATTGGCAAGAAGTGTTTCGTGTGTGCCTATCGCAGCTACCTTTCCCCTGTCCAGTATGATAATCTGGTCAGCGTGCTTTACCGAAGATATTCTCTGTGCTATTACAATCTTGGTCATATCTGGAAGCTTATTAGCAAGTTCCTCTCTTATCTTAGCTTCTGTCGCTGTATCTACCGCACTTGTTGAGTCATCAAGAATAAGCACCTTTGGCTTTTTTAATATAGCTCTCGCAATACATATTCTCTGCTTCTGTCCACCTGATACATTGACACCGCCCTGTCCCATATCAGTATCATACCCCTGTGGAAGTCTGTCTAAGAATTCATCTACACAGGCAATATGGCAGGCTTCATTTATCTCCTCCATAGAAGCATTCTCATTACCCCAGTAGAGGTTAGAAAGCAGTGAGCCTGAGAATAAAGTGTTCTTCTGCAATACAACTGCAATAGCATCCCTTAAATGTCTCATAGGATATTTTTTTACATCTATTCCGTCTATTCTCACCGTTCCTTTGGTTGCATCGTATAATCTTGGAATAAGTGATACAAGCGTTGTCTTGGCTGAACCCGTCTGTCCTATTATTCCAATAGTCTGTCCTGCTTCTATATTAAATGAAACATCAGAAAGAACATATTCTTTTGCCTCTTTCTTGTATTTAAACCATACGTGGTCAAACTCAATTGAACCCTTTTTAACACTTATATCCTCTGCCTGTTCATCTGTTATGTCTATTTTTTCATCAAGAACTTCGACAATTCTTGAAGCTGAGGCTAAAGAACGTGTCATCATAAGAAATACATTTGACATCATCATAAGTGAATTAAGTATAAGAAGAACATAACTTAAAAAGCTTGTAAGCTCACCAATCTTTAACTGTCCTGCATTAATAAGATGTCCGCCGATAAAGAGAATTGATATAATCGTTCCATACATAACAAACTGCATAGCTGGCATATTAAGAACTGCTATACCGAATGCTTTCTCTGACTCTTTCTTAAGATTAGCATTAACTTCCTCAAACTTAGAAACCTCGTAATCACCTCTTACATATGCTTTAACTACTCTTATCGCAGTAAGATTTTCCTGAATGCTTCTGTTGACTAAATCTATTGCATTCTGCATACGTCCATAAAGTGGACGGACATTCATAATAATAATTATGAGAAGAACGGCAAGTATAGGCAGTGCCACAAAGAATACAAGTGCAAGCGTTCTGTTAATTGTAAATGCCACTGATGATGCAAATATAAGCATAACCGGGCTTCTGCCAAATGGTCTCATACCTGTTGATACCGAATTCTGTATATTCGTAACATCACTTGTCAGACGTGTAACCAACGAAGAAACCCTGAAATGGTCGATATTGGCAAATGAATATGATTGTAATTTCTCATATTCTGCCTGCCTTATATTAGCACCAAGTCCCTGTCCTGCAAGTGCTGAAAATCTTGCACTTCCAATGCCAAGGATAAGTGCCAGAACCGCACAGCCTGCCATCTGCAAGCCCTTAGTATAAATATAAGCTGTGTCGCCATTAGCAACACCATTATCAATTAAATCAGCCATAATCATAGGCACCATAAGTTCAAGCACTGCCTCAACAGCAATACATAAAAGTGCCAGACAGGCATATTTCTTATACTGTTTCATATAAGAAAATATTCTTTTAAGCATTAAAATGCACCTCCAATTGTTGTATCTGCAACTATTGTAACATCAATTTTTGCACTGTCAACTTATATTTTCAGCCTTCAGACTTCAAATACCTGATTATCCATATCTAAATTGGGAACTGATAAATTATTAACTTCTAAACTTTCTATAAAACGGCAATAATTTATTGACATCCGCATATATAAGTGTTAAAGTGTGGCCATAATGATTGTTAATTAATTATCAATCTTATTTTTATTAAGATAGTTACTTCGTGTAACACTATACATCACTAACA
>NZ_JBBMER010000013.1:0-18140 GCF_040096455.1 Lachnospira rogosae (ex Hitch et al. 2025)
TTGGAAGCTTTGCTTCCTCTGTCTGCGGGTCGCTGACGTGGGAGGGGGAATTAGCTTTGTCGGACGACACTTGGAAGCTTTGCTTCCTCTGTCTGCGGGTCGCTGACGTGGGAGGGGGAATTAGCTTTGTCGGACGACACTTGGAAGCTTCGCTTCCTCTGTCTGCGGGTCGCTGACTGAGGGGGAATTAGCTTTGTCGGACGACATTTGGAAGCTTTGCTTCCTCTGTCTGCGGGTCGCTGACTGAGGGGATAAGGTTTGCTGGGTGGCGTCCCTCCACTGTTTTTGCGTGAGTAGCGCGTTCCAGAGCTTCGCTCTGTCACTGTCGCGGTGCTCCTCGAATACGCTAACAAAGCCTCTTGCTCACTTCTGCAAGCAGAGTTCGGCAAGTGTCTTTGTTAGTGTATTCTCATCGCTACTCACGCAAAAAAGAGTTCACGAAAGGAAGCGCCGGTGGTGGTGCTCCCCTTCGTGAACTCTTTGAAATTCACTCTATTTGTTTTTTATTTAATTGTTTATTACTATAGCACTTGTTGAAATATTTTGCAACATTAATCTTCTTTGTTGGTGATTTCGTCTATTAATTCTATGGACTCTTTTATCATATTATCGCAATGTTCCTTCTTTACTCCGCCTTTCCGGGCGTTGTTTCTTAGAAGGTCTACGCAATCTGTTAAGCCATCGTGGTTGGCGGCTATTCTTTTTCTGAATTCTGTTATTACGGCAGGGGAGTCTATTCCTTTTGCACCTAATACCATAAGAGCACTTGTTATTGCTCCACAAGTGCCGCCGCATTTCATTCCGCCACCAAAGTTACAGCCTATTGCTGCTGCCTGCTGTTCGGTCATTCCTAATTCATCGGCGTAGGCTCTCATTATTGTCTGGGCACAGTTGCTTACCATCGGGGTTTCATTTCTTAACTGCATTGCTTTATCTATATGTCTATTCATTGATTGTCCTCCAATTACATTTTAGAATATTTAGTAAGTATTTCCTCAATCTGCATATTTATGCTTTCAGGAAATGTTCCTGAATTATTATCAGAAATTTTTATCCAAAAGTCAAGATTCTTGTATTTCACATTGTGTCTTGTGTTGTTCTTATCCTGCCTGGTGGCAATCTGGACTTTTACCTGTGCTCTTTTTTGTTCAAGAAGTGGAATTATTATGTAATATAGCCTGTCGTCCCTGAATGACATATAGCCTGCGGCATTTCCCGATTTAGTCTTTAAATATAGACGGTGATTTTTAAGTGATTGTGGGTATAGTGTCATACCTGCCCGTAAAAATGGGGCATTAGCTTGTATTTCAAGCATTGAGTCTATATAAAATATCTGTGCATTATTCTGCTTTACCGGTGTGATAAGTTCATTAAGTGTGTAGGTTGCATCTATATACTGCTGGGCTAAAAGGTATGCAAGCTGTGCTTTTATAACTGCCCTTCTTGTATCCGATATGCTTCCTTTCCTTCTGTTATCTATACCTGATAACAGCTTATCACTGCTTTCTGATATACTCTTTATGAATAATGTAAAATCTTCTTCTATCGTCCAGATATATTTGCCTTTTGCTATAACAAAGCTTCCGGTAATATTTCCTCTTGCACCTTCTGCATAATGATATATATTACGGCTTGTATACGCATTATCATTAACAGGTGCATCCCAATTACCGCCATCGGAAGCATATGAATTATAGTCCTGATAATATTCTTCATCATATGTGTACTCTGATGAATAACTATCATCGCTGGAATTATTGAAATAACCAGACATTTTATTATCAGATAAATTCTTAATAATAATTGAATATGCCTCATTAATCTCCTGCGCACTATATTGATATGTATTCTTCCCTGACTTTAATGAATCGGGATGCACCTTTAACATCAGTTTTCTATATTTTTTCTTAATCGCTTTTATATCAGCAGACTTGGATACTGCTAATATTTTATATGCCTGTTCTACACTCATCTTCATAGGGTTATCCTGATATGCTCTTTCTATTGGTTACATTTACCGATTATAATTAACTTATTATAAGCAGTAAATGTTTAGATTACGCATATGATAACACATACTTAGTTAAGCGTATATGTTTTTAAATCAAATTTCTTCTGAATAAAATCCACAAGATACTCAGCTGTACCCTCAACGCCCAAAGAGCTGCTGTCTATCATTATAGTCTTGTGCTTAGGGTCTGATGGAAGAAATCCTGCATAGTGCATATGGTAATTATCTCTTGCCTCATCTACTGACCTTATCATCTTCTTGGCTTCTTCTTCGCTTAAATGCAGATCATTTACACAGTTCTTAACTCTCTGTTCATATGGAGCATAAATGTATATATGCACCGCATTTTCTTCATCAGAAAGGACAAAATCCGAACAACGTCCAACTATTATACAGCTTTCTCTCTCAACTAAGAATTTCATAATATTCTGCTGGGCTTCAAATATTCTGTCCTGCTCTGTGCTTGACTGTGTTCCAAGAGGATACATCATTCTCTTATATGAATTAGTTGATGTCTTCTTAACCTTTTCTTCAAGTTCATCTATCTGTGATACTGGAAGATTAAGCTTCTTAGCCGCCTGCTCCACTATATCCCTGTCATAATATTCAACTCCAAGCTTCTTACTCATAAGCTTGGCTATTGGACGTCCAAGGCTGCCAAACTGCCTTGCTATTGTAACGACATATTTCTTATCACTCATAACTGCCTCCATTCTGAAATTATTCTTATAATTCCTATATACATTTTATAAAACTAACACATTTTACATAACAAATCCTAATACAAGGAAACCAATTATACTTATTCCAGCTCCTATAAGTACATATGGAAGCTGTGATACCGCGTGGTCAAAGTTATCAATACCTGAACCCTGTGAAGCAAGAACTGTTGTGTCACAGTAGAAGCAGGCGTGATTACCAAATGCACAACCTGAAAGAATTGCTGCCATTATAAGTATTGCATTGGCTCCTACACTTGCACCAAGTGGAAGAAGAACTGGTGCAACAAGTGTACATACGCCCCACGCATTGGCTATCATAAATGCTAATATACCAGTAATGATAAATGCAAGCATTGGGAAAATCTTTGCTGATAATATTGGCTGTGTAATATCTATGAAGAACTCTGTCATCTGCATCTGGCTTGCAATTGTCTGGAATGTAAGTGCTGCTATAAGGAGAATTATAATAGGAAGCATATCTGCAAATCCTTTTACGAAATTATCCCAGTATTCTGTAAATGTCATCAGCTTTTCTGCAAGATACATAACAAGTGTTACTGCAAGACATATAATCTGTGCTACTACAAGGTTACCTGTAACACAGGCTACAACTACAAGTACAAGCATTGGAACAAGGAAATTGAATATGTTGCCGTCCTGTTCGCCTTCGCCATCGTCCATATTGTACTTCTTACTTGCATCACTGTAAACCTTACCTGTTGTTGCAACTCTTTCATAAGCCTTCTTCATTCCGCCAAGCTTAGGAAATACACCTGCTGAGAAAAGAATTACAATAAGTAATGCAACTATTGGATATATACAAAATGGAATTGCTTTAATATAAGCTCCCATCCAGGTCTTTGCACCAAGTGCCTGAACACTCTCCTGTGCGAAGAAGATAGCTCCAAAATATGCTGCCCAAGATGAGAATGGGAACATAACACAGACTGGTGAACCTGTACTATCAAGAAGATATGCAAGTGCTTCTCTTGGTACTTTTACTTTATCATATACCTTCTTCATTGCTGTACCTATTGATAATACATTAAGATAATCATCAATAAATATAATTACACCTAATATAAATGTTGTGAATAAAGTCTTTCTTTCGCTGTTACATATCTTTGAAACAATCTTTGCAAATCCAAAATGTCCCTTAGAGGCTGTAAGAAGTGCTATTATACTTCCAAACAAACCACATACAAGTATTAAGTATGCTTCATCACTCATAACACCTTCAAGTGTATTAACCCATTCGGTTATAAAATCCTGCTTATATAAAAATATTGCTCCTATAATTGAACCGCCTATAAGAAATGGCTCACATTTCTTAGTAGCTATAGCACCTATGACAATACCGATTACAATTATTACTGCTATAAGACCGTAGCTCATAATCATTTCCTCCTGTTATATAAATATTTATTAATATCTGACGCGTCCAGCGGTACATTTTATATACCGCAAGATAAACAATGAATGTGCTTTAGTAATTTCTATTTCAGCCTTTACTGCCAGTTAGATTAACATTTTTACTAATACACAAAAAGGGACTTCCGCTAATATTACCATTAGCAGAAGCCCCTTTGCTTCTTGTCTATGTTCAAGAATATATCACTAAGACATATATACTTCAACATTCTTTTATAAATATTTTATTGTTATGACTTCTAATAACAATCTTGTATTACTTCATTTGTTCTCACAGCACAAATGTCTATCTTACCTCAAGACATATCAAAGCATTCATAAACTCCAGACGTGTCATCGCATCATCAAAATTCCTGCCCGTAAGCTCAGTTATTCTCTGTATTCTGTACTTTACTGTATTACGATGCGTAAATAACTGTTCAGAAGCGTGAAGCAGGCTGTTATTGTTCCAAAGGTACGCTTTTAACGTCTGTAAAAGATTCGTATTATTCTCCTTATCATAGTCAATAATTATGCCTAATGTACTGTCAACAAAGTCCTGTATAAGCTTTTTATCTCCAAATTCAGAGAACAGGTTATATATTCCCATTTCTTCATACCAGAACACACTTCCATTAAGCTGTATCTTCTCCGAAAGGATTACACACCTTGAAGCCTCCGTAAAACTTTTCTGCAAATGTGATATTCCATTATATTCACGTCCAATTCCCATAACAAGCTTTATATCCGTATACCTGCCCTGCACGTATTCAGATAATGCTTCGTAAGATTGATTAATAAGACCGTGTGTATCATCAGCATTTTCCAAACAATTAAAACAGCCAACTATGTTATTAGCATATCTTGATAAAATCAGACTTCCATTGTTCTGTGCAAAACTGTCCCTCAGCTTATTCATAATGAAATCATAATCAAAATTCTCTATCTTATTATCTGAATGAATATTAATCATAAACATACGGTTATTACCATTGATGTCATAGCCAGCTTCTTCAAATTTAATAGAAAATGCTTCTATATTGATGTCCTTTCCAAATATAATTCCTGAAAGAATATCATCACTTAATACATCTGAGTCTTTATTATACGCAATAGCGTGTCCGATTTCTTCAAAAATGTCAACAAGAGGAATTTCACCTGATATGACAAATATCGGAAAATCGTTAAGATTGGAATAGGATATTATTGTACTGTCTATACTGGCAATGTACTTATCGCCAACAAGAAGCAATGCACCTGCCATATCAAGCTTCTTAGCTTTCTTAATAACTGCTTGCAGGTCAAAATCCTTACTCTGTATAACAGGCGTGCTTATAATCAAAAGCTCCTGTCCCTTTACCCACTTCGCAAAATTCATATTCTCAGGCTTATATACCCACCTTATTCTATTAGACAAACCACTCTTTCCTGCTATTATTCTGGCTTTCGCCATTGAGGGGAGAGTGAGAAGATCTTTACATTGAAACATATTGCTGCTCCTATATTATGTTGTTATAATTATTTATAGTGCCATAAGGAACTTTTAAGATGAGCACTTTTGTGCTCATTATATCATATGCCCTGCGTTGCTTTTTCACGCATCCGAAGTTTCGAAGAAACTTCTAAGTGACTACGAAGTAGTCATATTATATCATAATTCACTCTTTATCTATGCCATAAATTCACTCAAAGCCTCGAAAACCACTGGTGCTTTCTTAAACAGATATTCACCATTACGGACACTTGCAACAACATCGGCTCTTTCGCATACTGCCTCGAATTCGCTCCTGGCATCGACAACAATAAAGTTAGCTGGCTTGCCTGCCTCAATTCCATATATGTCTGATATGTTCATAGTCTTAGCACCATTAACAGTTATAAGGTCAAGGCAGTTATCCATTTCCTCAAATGACATCATCTGGGCTATATGTATACCATTATCAAGCACATTCATAAGATTGCCATTGCCTGCCGGATACCAAGGATCCTGAATTGAATCCTGTGCAAAGCATACATTTATTCCATTTTCATATAATTCCTTAACTCTTGTAAGACCTCTTCTCTTAGGATATGTATCCTGTCTGCCCTGAAGATATATATTCTCTGTTGGGCAGGAAATGAAGTTAAGTCCTGCTTTCTTAAAATTCTTCATCATTCTGAATGCGTAGCTGTTATCTACTGAACCTAATGAACAGGTATGGCTTGCTGTTGTCTTAGGTCCGATTCCTTCAACAATTGAAAGTGCTGTAAGAAGCTCCACAAACCTGCTCATTGGGTCATCACTCTCATCACAGTGTACATCAATAAGCTTGTCATACTTCACAGCTAATTCAACAACCTTATGGATTGATTTCTCACCAAATTCCCTGCAATACTCAAAATGTGGAATACCACCTACACAATCAGCACCCATTTTAAGTCCTTCTTCAACAAGCTTGTCGCCATCTTTGTAAGAATACATTCCTTCCTGTGGAAATGATACAATCTGGATTGTTACAATATCTTTTAATTCTTCCTTTAATTCAAGAAGTGCCTTTAAGGCTGTGAGGTTAGGGTCAGTTACATCAGCGTGTGTTCTTATGAACTGGACACCGTGTGACACCTCCATTTTAACTGCCTTTATTGCTCTTGCCTTTATCTCATCAATTGTTAAATCTGATTTAGTTTCACTCCACCTTTGAATTCCTTCAAATAATGTTCCTGTTCCGTTAGCTGCGCCCTGCTTTCTTGCTGTGAATACATAATCAAGATGAATATGTGGGTCAACATATGGTGGCAGTGTAAGCTTGCCTCCCAAATCCTCAATTTCACAATCACTATCTACATCTATATGTGGTGCAATTGCCTTAAATACTCCGTCCTCAACAAGTATTTCCTGTAATTCATTATATCCTTTTAACTTTGCGTTAATAAATTTCTTTCCAGCCATATTATACCTCTTTTCCTGCCTAAGATATTAACACTGAATTCAAATATCAAATGGCATTGATTAATATGGTCTGACTATAACAATCAATATAACAAACAACAAGCATTTGTTCCAAAGTAACAAGCATTTTATGCTGTTTTAACAACATTTTATAATTATATTTGTGCTGGGGATACATACCCATCATAACTTTTAATATAAATCCCTTAACAGCACAAAAAGAACACAAAAGGGATTTGGAAGGTGTATCCCAAATCCCTTTTATTTTAACTTTATTCTCTGTTATTATGATACATCTCTTTCTCCATATACATAAGCTTATCTGCCGCCTTTAATAATTCTTCTAAATCGTCAACATACTCTCTCCACAGAACTCCTATGGATATGCTTACTTGTTTATCCTGCATTATATTTTTCAAGGCTGTAATTCTTTCTTCATATTTATCACGCTCAATATTCTGCTCTATAATTACAAATTCATCCCCACCTATCCTGTAAGAATTATCCGGGAATACCATTTTGAATGTGTCTGCTGCTGTACATATGAACTTATCACCATTAGAGTGTCCATAATTATCATTAATTGCTTTCAGACCATTAAGATCTATGTAAGCAACTCCGACATTTTTAAGTATCTGGTCTTTAGCCGCTTTAACAATGCTTATATATTTGTTACGATTGTACAAACCTGTAAGCATATCCCTGTAACTTAAATAACGCATCCTATCCTGCTGCACACGCTTTTCAAGACTATTAGTAACAAAATATTGTATAGAAGACAATAATGCCATATCCTCGTAATGATTAACCGGATTGTCCACTCCAAGAAATCCAATTATATTTCCATCTCTTTTTAATGGCACTGCAAGAAGTCTGTCTACATTCTGTTCATGCAACATATTGTATACAGGTTCTTCCTTTTGCTTGCTGACATCTGCTATATAATATGGCTTTTCCTCTTTAAAATTCTCCATCCATAAACTTACAATATTCATTGAAAGCTTTTGAATCTTATCCTTCTTTGCTGTAATACTATCACTAACATACTCATAGGTGTTATCCATTGTATTATCATCGTAATTATTTTCAAAAATATAACATCTGTCCGCACCAAAATAATTATTAATAATTGCAAGAAGATTATGTATAGCTATGTTAATATCCGCTTCAGTTGTCAGTTCTGCTATACACTGGTTAAGCACCATAGATATTTCAAGTTCAGCCTCTGTCTTAATCTGCTTCTGTTCCAGATTGTTAAGTTTCCTGTCCTGTTCACCAATAACAGTTATATACATAACTATCATTGAATTACATACAGCTATATCAATCAACGAAATTTCATAAAAGTAGAACTGTATTATTGCCGCTACAATTGGAAGAATAATATATGAACCAAGTGAAGAAATTGTAATATTGCTTAATTTCTTTCTGTATTCTATCAAAAATGACATCTCTACCATCATTCCTGTTACAGGTATAAAAATAGATATTATAAAACCTTCACTTCTATGATATACATTCTGTGCATCATAATAGTAATACAAATCTGTAAACTGTGAAATAATAACCAGAGCTACTGCCACGGCACACAGTATATTTATAAATGTTGCTCTTTTTAAAGTTCTTTCTTCCTGTTCCGTAAAAATAAAACTGCACACATACCTGTGGAACAAATATAATATTATATTATTGTCAAGAAATACTATAAAATTACTTATCCTTACAATCCAATATCCAAATATACCCGTCCAGCCTCTGAATATACAGGCGGTTGCATCACTGAGCAACAGAACAGCTGTTGCAAACTGCAAAAGTATCATCCACAGCCTCTTACGGCGGTCAAAATTCTTACTTAAAATCATTCCCACCCCTGCTATTAAGCAGAATACACAACCCCAGACCAACATAGCAATATTAACATATTGCACATCAAAATATGACCTATTATTTCCAATTGTAATGCTTAACAACCTGTTAATGCTATACATAATATCTTCCACTTTGTCCACCTGATATACTTTAATTCATTAAATTACCCAATACAAAAAATATTATCACATTCTGGCGTCATTGTCATTATGAAATATTGTATTTAACAGTTTATTACACGTCCTGTTCTTGCCGTAACCCTGTGTGATATTGATATAACTGTTCTGTTTTCAGATACACCTTTAAGTGCTGTAAGAACATCTCTTTCTGTATTGGCATCAAGATTGGCTGTTATCTCATCAAGTAAAAGCAGCTCCGGGTTGGCAGCTGTAGCTCTTGCTATGGATAACAACTGCCATTGTCCCTGCGAGAATAATTCCTGCGTACACTGGGTATCGTATCCATTTTCAAAGTTCATAATTGTATCGTGAAGTCCTGTAAGCTTTGCCGCTTTGATAACAGCTTCGTCAGATATGGACTTGTCATAAAGTGTTATCTGGTCTTTAACTGTTCCAGGAACAATATGGAATGACTGCTCAACATAACCGAATATTTTTCTCTTTCTGTTATCTGGTATCGCGGCTGAATTCATATCATTTATAAGGATAGAACCTTTCTGTGGATTATACAGACCTAAAAGCAGCTTGAATATTGTACTCTTACCTGCACCTGTCCTTCCTGATAGTGTAACCTGCTCTCCTCTATTTACAACAAATGTCTTATCAGCTATTACAGTGTGGTCAGCCTCATATCCGAACGTTACATCATTGAACTGGACATAAGGTGTATCATTTTTACTATCAAATGTCTTTTCTGCCTGTAATTCTTCATTATTATCTAGTACTGGAAGTTCAAAGAATTCATTTATTCTTCTCACGCCCGCAATCGCTGACTGTATCGTCTGGATTTCCATTCCAAGACTTTCAACTGGTGAGAATATCTGTGATATATAGTTAATAACTGCTACTGCTGTACCTGCTGACATACCAAAAAGTGTAAGGACTTTGGCATTGCCTGAGGCTGAAAACAACATAACTACCGCCACTACAACTGCATTTAATATAAGAATAACTGGTGAATATACGGCATCGTAGAAGTTGGTCTTTTCCATAGCTTTGTAGCTGTCGCTTATATATTCATCGTATCTTTTCTCCATATACTTCTCCTTGCCAAGATTATGGATCGTACGGATATTGTGAAGTGTTTCAGGTACATGTCCTGAAGCACGGCTTACTGCTCGTCTATTTTTTAACTGGGCATCAAGCATATTCTTCTGTATATGTCTTGTAAACCAGAATAAAAATGGAAGAAGCACCATAAGCACTGTTGCAAGTCCTTTATTTCTGAACCAGATAACTGCAAGAATACTTATTATCTTACACGCATCTGCAAACATACTTACAATTCCCGATGTAAAAAGGTTCTCAACTGTATCAACATCACCTACAAACCTTGATACAACAGCACCTGGCTCCTGCTTATTAAGTGAGTCAGTAGAAAGTCTTACAAAATGCTCCATAAGTCCACTTCTAAGTGCGTGTGTTATCTTCTGCCCAAATACTGTAAGAAGCCCTTCTCTTGTGGCTTCCATAAGACCTGTAATAACTGTAAATGCCATATAAAGAAATACAAGATATACAGGCATCTGACTTCCTGTTGTGAGTGTATCTACTATTTTTCCAAGTACAAGTGGTGGATAAAGAGCTGTTATAACCGCACCACATACTGAAATTATAATTCCAAGAGAAAGCCATTTTCTCTTTATTATAGTATGTAATATTATTGAAACTACGTTGTATGAATTCTTGTTATTCATTTTCTTATTATCAACGTTATTAATATTATAATTATTGGCTTCTGTGCTGTTTACATTATTACTACTCAATATTATCCAACTCCTTTTTCTTATTTTCGTTGGTATTTTTATTTTGTAATGTACCTTTTTCTGTATGTTCAGCCACGTCTACCTCATCTGTGTGCTGACATTTTCATACAACTTCCTGTACTGCGGACACTGTAACATAATCTCTTCGTGTGTTCCAACTATTGCCTTTCCATTATCCATCCATATAACCTTATCCATCTTAGGGAACATATACAGACGATGTGTCATAATAATTACAATATTATTCTTTGCTATATCACAAAGGTTGTTATATATCTTTTTCTCAGTGCTTATATCCAGTGCTGAAAATGGATCATCAAGCACAAGTACCGGCTTCTTATGACAAAGCGTTCTGGCAAGTGCTATTCTTTGTGCCTGTCCACCTGACAGTCTTACACCACCATTACCAATAAGTGTGTCAACTCCATTTTCCATCTGTGCAACTTCTTTATCGATACATACGTCCTTGAGGTATTCTGATACATTGCAATCATCACCAAGAAGCACGTTATTCTTAATAGAGTCATTAAAAAGCTCTGTGTCGTGTCCAAGATAACTTATTATTCCCGACCTTACATTATCAGCAACACTGCTTAATTCATTTCCATTATACTTAATACTTCCCTTATATGGACATTCGCAAAGGAAGGTCTTTCCAAATGTTGACTTACCGCAGGCAACCGGACCCGTAACGCCTATAATCTCCCCCGGCTCTGCAGTAAAGGAAATATCATTATATACAGTTTTTCCATCTGGATATGTAAAACTTAAGTTTTTTACTTCAAGCTTTCCTGATGTCTGATTTTTACAATCTGTATCTTTATCCTGAATAACCATAAGCGGTTTAATACGTTTCCACGAAACCTGTGACTTATGAACTGCATTAAACAGCTTTGCCGCCTTTGAAGACTTATCCGATAACTTTATAAAACAGGCAAGGAATGTCGTAAATGCCGCGATATCCCAGCTTTTCCACCCCGTTCCAAGTACATTTTTACTGCCGAAATATAATATAAATATTATACCTGTCATTGATATAATCCTGTATAAGGGTGTCATTGAAGAATTCCATATATTTGCCCTGATAGCAGCTTTCTCATATGATGAAAGATTATCTTCGTATGCAATTCTTCTGTCCTCTTCCCTTCCGTATACCCTGTAAGTTATGGCATTAGAAGCTCTGTCTAGTGTGGCATTGCTTAATATTCCTGACTGTCTTTTATATTCTGCACCTGTTCTCTGTACGATAATCTTCATCTTCTCTGCAAGCATATAAGATATAGGTGGAAATATCATTGCAATGAGTGCCAGCCTTACATCATATACAAGCAGCATTCCTGCATATGCAGCCAGTGCTACTCCTGTATCAAACACCTCTGTTGTGAACTTTCTCATGCCCTCAGCACAATCATCAACATCAAGGATTGCCTTTGTCATAATATCGCCCATACCTTCACTTTCAAGTTCTGTCTTGCTCTTTAACACAAGCGTCCCATACAATATCTTCTTCATTCTTCTGTTGACATTATTCGCAAATCTTCTCACATAGAAACGCTTTATATATCTTGATATCTGAACAACTGCAATAGATACAATATATGACACTACAAGTATAAGCATATCCTTGTATACAGCATTTTGGCTTAATATATCTATAAGACATCCTGTCATCTTACCCTCAAACCAAGGGCCAAGCAAAAGTCCAAAGTTATATATAAGACCTGAAACTGTTATTATAAGCAGTACCTTCCACTCTTCTTTAAAATATGATAGTATTCTGTCGGCTGCAAATTTCTTGTTTGCGGTCACTTTTTTGTTATCTGAAAGATTTACTCCATTATTTCTTAATTTAAAATCCAATCTCATCTGGTGCCACAGGACATTTCCATGAGTGGATTTATCTGTTATCCCCTCATCAATGAATCCAAACTTGGAATAATATGGAACAAGGCTTTCTTTACAAGTTAATACAAGCCCTTTCCGGTTCTGTTTTCTGGCATCTAAGATAGCCTTCTTAATCAGCTCTTTCGCACATCCACATCTGCGATATTCAGGAAGAGTATTTACACCAAAAATCATCTGCCATGCACCATTCTCATTATGCATTGATGCATTTTCATACATGTCATCTGTAAGATCAGCCTCATCCGTAACAAAACCATCTACAAACGCAATGAGTTTACCCTCATCAAACATAAGCCAGAAATGATTTCCATAATATTTTATTCTCTGCTCAAATTCTTCTTTAGTTGCTGCCTCTAAAACAGGAAAACACTCGGATTCAACCGATGTAATATCGTCTAAATCAGCCATTGTTGCATATCTTATATTCACAATCGTTCCTTCTTTACTATGATTTTTTCATTATAGCTTCCTATAAGGCAGATAATGCTCATTATATGTGCATATCTAATACTTTCTACTCAATCACATACTCATACATTCTAAACTGCCTGTTTCCAACCACCTCATAAAATATGTTTTCAGTACTTACATATTTAAAGCCAGCTCTGATATATAACTTGTCAGCTAGTGTGTTCTTATCTATTACATCAAGGTGAATGGCTTCAATGTTTTCCAACTTAGCATATGATATTAAGTTTTTTACAAATTGAGTAGCAAGACCCATACCGCGGTACTCATATCGCACTGCGAGAGCATGGATTATCCATACATTATTATCTCTTTCATTTACTTTCCACGCTACCTTTTTATACTCTTTATTAGAATTACTGTTAACTATGGCACATGCCTTAATTATTCCTTCATCTCTTAATACGAACAACTCTTTCTTAACAATACCAGCCATTAAAAAATCTGCTGAAGGATGTACACCCTTTTCCCAGTCAGGAAAAGAAGGTTCTTCTTTGCTTTTATCTATTAAATCCCAATAGAGATTTTCTATCTCATTAAAATCCTCCAGGCATGCTAATTCAAAATTCATATATCTGTCTCCTAATTTTTATTTAACTCCAGCTCTTCCAGACATCCGGCTGGTATCCAAGTGTTGATACTTTTCCACTAGTCTCTCAAAAGAGGATTCAAAGTTTAAATCATCCTTATCACTTCTTTTTCTTGGACCTTTCATGTGGTTTTTACTGCTTGCCCGCCTTGCCTTCTTACTTATATGTCTTTCCATTAACATAAAATCAATATTTTCATTTGTATACCATTTCCCGGACTGATGAATGGCATATGCACCCTTACTTAATGCCATGGCAGCAACACCATAATCCTGCGTAACTACTAAATCTCCTTTTTCACAAAGGCTTATTAACTTAAAATCAACCGCATCAGCTCCGGCACCCACATATACCACTTCTGAATAGTTTGATGTAAGATAATGATTAGTATCACACAAAAGCGTTACGGCAATATTATGACTCTTAGCTATTCTTTCAACTATCCCTATCACAGGGCATGCGTCAGCATCTACATATATATGCATACTCTTATCTCTTTCATTTACAATCAATTGTTATATACATTTAGGAACTTTCTCTATTTCATTCCCACAGATAACTTATACCAGCGTTTTATGTATGGATCATCAAAAAGCTCAAGGTCGTTTTCTGTAAGTTTCACAAAAAGATCAGTAAGCCCGTCATACTCATTAATGTCTCCTGCAGGATACAGTTTCCAGTTTAGCTGCTCTATTGTCCAGTTACTCTTAACTGAATTGTGAAGCATAGACGTTGTCGCATAATTAGACGGGTTATCCTCTCCTCCAATGGCAATAGGAATGATGTGGTCAATTGTTGGGACCAGCTCCCAGTAGGCACTGTGACATTCTTCCATCTTCCAATGGCTCTGATATGGAAATGCATCCGGCATGTAATATGATAACACCTTTAACAATCCCGGATTAACAAGCTTTTCCCCGGTATATCTGTCTATAAATCCGTCTCTTACAAACTGCTCATACTTTTCCTTATCTGTATAGCTTCTTCCCTCCGGTTTTAACTTCTTAAATGGGTATTCCTTATTTATTACATTCTTTGCCGATTCGATATTACCTGTGAGAATACTCTCTGCACTTTGTTTGATTGTTGTAATCTTATCCATAAAAACGCACCTGCTTTCCTTTATCAGTTTTATAAACAGGAAGTTACCGAGTTATGCTTTCAATTATTTCTTTTGCAACACTATCAATGCTCATGTTAGACGTATCTATTATGCTTGCATCATAATAGTGATTACTTAAATACTGTGTTGCCTCTGGCATATAGGTTACTGCCAAATCGATGTCTCGATTTTCTTGGTTATTTATGCGTTGATGTAGGATTTCCGTCTTGGCCGTTAATATAAAATGGTGACTCTCAATATTTGCGAAGCCATCTATAAGTTTCTGATTGCAATAATCATTAATCAATGCAACTGGAATGACTAAACAGTTGCAACCTCCTTCTTGTATTATTTCTGTTATTTCATCAACGAGAGCATCAACCAAATATTTTTTAGCTTCTGGATATCTTTTCCCAAAACGATCAGAATCTGAAGTTGGCTTATATTTTTCTTGCAATGCATCGAATTCAAGCAGATGTGCCTGTGGTATTTTCTTAACAATCGTAGCAGCAACAGCAGACTTTCCAATTCCAAAAGTACCATCTATCCAAATGATCTTCATATTCTTCTCCTGTAAATTCCGATTTTCTTAATTCTACAAACTTGAATTGAGATTTCACCTGTTTTAAGAGATTTAATAACTGTTATATTTTGTTATTAAATTCTCCACAAGCCCTTGAAAACACTGGATTTATCGCAGGTGAGCTTTTCCTTATTGTTTCCCTTGTGTTATATCGTCCCATCAGTGTTTACGAACTCTGATAAGGGCAAATACAAGGGCAAGAAAAATCTATAAAACAGTATAACACAAAATAAAAGTGACATGGTGAACTGATTGAAATGCTTCTGATTTTTGTAACTGATAATTGATTGAATGATAAGGAGAGATAAGATACGATGAGAACAATATTTGCAGAATACAAT
This sequence comes from Lachnospira rogosae (ex Hitch et al. 2025), assembly GCF_040096455.1. Classification (NCBI taxonomy): domain Bacteria; kingdom Bacillati; phylum Bacillota; class Clostridia; order Lachnospirales; family Lachnospiraceae; genus Lachnospira; species Lachnospira rogosae (ex Hitch et al. 2025). The sequence goes on from NZ_JBBMER010000013.1 coordinate 15,876, forward strand.
CCACAGCGCAATAGTATTGATGTTTACACCTCTGCTGGCTATATGCTCCGCATTGATTGCTGGGAAGCTGAAAAGAATTTAAAAACTACACCCGGATCAGACTGTGCATTAAACGCACTTGCTATTGATGAACCACTTGAATATGTACGATTATATTTGGACGGGAATATGCAGATGTGGGTAGATGCAGAAGATTCATTAGAACTATGGTGATTTTTCGACGGTGTGAAATTTTTTCTGTAAATTCAGATCTTCTATGATAATTGATGCGGCTTAACAGCAATTTTCTGTTGTTAAGCCGTTGTTTATTTAATAGCAAAAATAAGCCGGTATGTCAAGAGCACCCAGAAAATCTGAACGTACATTTACTCTTGATCATCCGGCTTATTTTCAACAGCACTAAGATTACCTTTTTTAATATTGTTTGGGATACTCCCTCCATAACCGTCACATCAATTTTATACTTTACTTCGATTTCAACTTTTTCTGGTGGATTGACTAAAAGCCTGTCAATATCATTTTCCTCAACACCAGCCATTTTTGCTATCGTTAGCTTGGATATGCCATAATAGGAAACAAGCAGTTCCAACCAATGCACCAATTTGATATTTCCCTTTTACCGAATCCTTTTATGCCTTAACATCACAACTTCCTCCGATAGATGGAGCTGTACCTACTGCCTGTGCTACAACATTCTCTGTAATGCTTTTCATATCCGTACCAATTGCAAATATTGTGCGTCTATCTTCCTGAATTTTCTTCATCTGCTCTTTTCTTTCAGCTCTCCGTTCCACAAGTTTTTGTTCATTTTCTTTCTTTTTCTCGATTTTTCTATCTTCATAAGCCCTTTTTTGTTCTTCGCTTGGTCCTGTAATAACCATGGAGCCCATATTACCATCCTTATCTATCCATATCTGACGATACTTAACTTCACTACCAGTCATTGATTTAATCATTGAGTCAGCCCATCTATCTAATGCTGGAATTTTTGACAACATATTTTCATATTTTGTGGCAACCTTTGGATTACTCATCATCCTATTTAAAATCTCAGGAGCAATCCTCACATCCGTTTTTCCTGTACGATTAGCTGTTTTTACATTTTTATCCGAACTTCCTGCCACAATATCTATTTGAGGATTTTTTTCCTGCAATTTTTTTACATAATCTTCCTGACTCTCTTCTGTTTTGCCCACCAGTGAATTTTCCTTTGTTTTTTGAATATCACAAGCTGCCTTTTTAACCGTGTTCTTGTACCCTGATGCATAATACGATGTGTAACTGCTGTTATCGATACCTGTAATTGCCATAATCCTACCTCCCTGTTATTGAAACTTAAAATAATTTCTATTATATTGAACGACTTGGATATTTAATTTCCGTTGATGTAAATTCATCTTCTGCCGAAACATTGATATGCCCACTGCTGTCAATGGCATACTCTTTACCATAAACGGAAAACGTATCTCCTTCTTTATATCCGATTTCTATCCAGTTTATATCATTTAACTGTTTTATCTTTGCGTCAACATTTATGGTCTTTCCTGATTCCTGCAATAAATAAGTGTGTTTTCCTGCTCCCGCATCTATAGAAAAGAATCCCGGAGAAATCCCGACTTTCTCACAGACGGACAATACCTCCTCATTGCTGTAGAGATACCCACACACACTCTTTCCCTGTGCCAGATCAGACAGGATATTGCCTGCCTTACACATTTCCCACTTATAATTTGTTCCTTTTTGATTTGTATTCTCTGCAAGCAACGATTCCGAGGCTGCCCAGCCTATTCTTCCATTATTGACCGTCCATGTATATTTACCGCCACTTGATGTTGTCCATGCATAATAACTTTTATTACTTAGTACCAGAGAATTATTCGCAGCACAAATGCCTGACATGGTGCTTGTATTCATTTTCGGTACTGCATAATTAGGTACTACCTGTCTGCTCCCATTAAGGTCAAAGGAAATAACCCCGTACTCCTTAAAATCAGAATTATATCCACAGGAAACATTCTTCCCAAAATTGATTGCATCCAAAATAGCACTTGAATTATTATAGTTTGCAAAATAATAAGCTAATTCACTGTTAGAAATATTCGCATTTTTATCTATCAGTGCAGCTATGGATTGCTTTGAAAAGCCTCGTGCAGCATCAGAAATACTTAAACTGTCCTGTTTTTTATTATTTCCTGCTCCAAGCAACATCTGTATTGCTTTTTGGTGTATTCCTGCCTCTGCCTGCTTTGAATATGTCAATAGCTG
>NZ_JBBMER010000014.1:0-10971 GCF_040096455.1 Lachnospira rogosae (ex Hitch et al. 2025)
AATGCAATAAAGCAAATGCCGAAAAATTCCAAAACATATTTATGTGGAATGCACTCATATTGGTACTTGTAGAAATGTCAAAATTCTTGTTTATAAAATTAAGAAAATGGAATTATTTTACTTTCTGGACATGGAAGCTGGTTCATTTCTGGATATAATACAGCTTCAAATGAAGAAAAGGAAAAATATGATGAAAAGAAGTTATGCAGAACAATGGGAATTGGAAGAAATCACTTATCGCACCATGATGGGAGAATTTATTCTTTATTATCGAGGCAAAATCGTAGGTGGCATCTATGATGATAGATTACTCGTGAAACCAGTAAAATCAGCTGTCCGGTATATGCCGACAGCTCCGTATGAATTGCCATATGATGGAGCAAAGAGGATGCTGTTGGTAGAGGAAGTGGATAATAAGAAATTGATGGTTTATTCCATACGGGAATAAATCTTCATCAAATCTTTATTTTTTTCTGTTAGGTTATATTTCAGTAAGAAATAAAATATGGAAGGAAGGATAGTAAAGATGGAAATGATGTTGCAGACACAAAATTTGTGTAAATATTTTAGAAAACAGAAAGCGGTAAATAATGTTTCACTTAATATAGAAAAGGGACAGATTTATGGACTGCTTGGACCGAATGGCGCTGGTAAATCTACCACATTGAAAATGTTGACTGGTATGATGAAACCCACTGCAGGAAAGATTTACTTTGATGGAAAACTTTGGGATAGGAAAGATTTATCAAAAATAGGAGCGTTAATTGAGAATCCGCCTATTTATGAAAATCTTTCCGCCAGAGAGAATTTGAAGGTAAGACAATTATTGCTTGGTACAGATGAAAACAGAATTGATGAGGTCTTGCAGATTGTATCACTTACAAACACCGGAAAGAAGAAAGCAGGACAGTTTTCTTTGGGGATGAAGCAAAGACTAGGCATTGCAATGGCATTGCTTGGAGAACCGGAACTTTTGATATTGGATGAACCTACGAATGGATTAGATCCAATAGGCATCGAGGAATTACGAGAGCTGATCCGGTCTTTTCCGGAACAGGGAATCACTGTAATTCTCTCCAGTCATATTCTCTCGGAGGTACAGTTACTTGCAGATAAAGTCGGGATTATTTCAGGTGGAATCTTAGGATACGAAGGAGCATTAAAGCAGGGAGATAATCTTGAAGATTTGTTTATGAATGTGGTAAGAAAAAACCAGAAAGCAGGTGAAATCCATGGTTAATATTATAAAAGCAGAACATCAAAAAGCCAAAAGAACCATGCGAAAAAAGTTTATCTGGGGATTTCCTCTTCTTACATTTGTCATGGCATTTATATTTACTCTTGGGATGACAAATGCTTATGCAGAAAGTGTTTGGAACTGGTGGTATACACTTTTGCTGCCGGGGATGATTGCTCTATTTTGTTATCTTTCTGTGGCGCAGGAGAAAAAGATAAAATACTATCATTTAATGACTATTCCCACAGACAGAAGAAAATTGTTGCTGGGGAAAATTATTTATATTGGGTACATGATTTTGTTTTCTAATGTGATTGTGTTTGCAGGAGCAACGCTTGGAGGCTTTCTTCTAACGACACCTGTTCCAGTGAAAGGAGCGTTGATTGCAGTATTGTTTCTGACGGTTTCTGAGTTATGGGAGATTCCAGTAGCTTTATTTTTAAGCGAACGATTTGGAATGATTGTAAACCTGTTCGTCTGCCTGTTTATTACCGTCAGCGGTGTGCTAATATCACAAACCAGAATCTGGTATGTACTTGTTTCTGCAATCCCTATGCGAATGATGTGCCCGTTGCTTCATGTTTTACCAAATGGACTCGCCGCAGAAGTAGGGAATCCTCTTTTGGATACGGGAGTCATTGTTCCGGGAATGTGTCTCTCAATCATCTGGTTTGTTTTTGTAACGGTTCTGTTTTTGAAATGGTTTGAGAGAAGAGAGGTGAAATAAGATGATTGGAAGATCTCTTAATGCAGACTTGCGAAAGATGAAAGGAACATCTGTGATTCTGGCACACTTACTGATTCCGATTATAACCAGCGTTATATTTTTAATATATTACTTTTTTTCACCATGGAATGAAAATATGAAAGTGATTGCATTTTATCAGGCAATAGGAGCAGGACTTCCGGTACTTATTGGAATTTTTACAGCAAGTGTGATGGAACAGGAACAAAATGCAGGTAATTTTCAAAATCTGTTGTCTTTACCAGATAAACCTGCAGCATTTTTATCGAAACTGTTGATGCTACTGGTTTTGTGTCTGTGCTCTATCCTATTGACAGCAATCATATTCGGAATTGGATTTGGAAGAATCGCATCAAGCGATATCGAAATCATGAAAGGATGTATATTTGCAGCATTGCTGCTGTGGGGAAGCAGTGTTCCACTTTATCTGTGGCAGCTGATTCTGGCTTTTCAGTTTGGAAAAGGGGTATCCATTGGAGCAGGGATTATATCAGGACTAATTAGTGCATTGATGCTTACCGGACTTGGAGATTATGTGTGGAAATATGTATTTATCTGCTGGACGGGTAGAGTACCATATACTTATCTGCAATCTGTATTGGGAGAAACTAGTGTAGGTGAATGGTTGTCATTCATACCAGGTTGCTTAATATTTACAGGGATTAGTATGGTATACTATTTTTGGTGGGTAAACCACTGGGAAGGAAACAGAATATCGGAATAGAATCGAGGGAAACTATGGCAAAAATACTGGCAGTTGATGATGAACCGGCAATTTTGGAAATGATAGAAAGCATTTTGAATAAGGATGGACATCTGGTTACCAAAGTAAGTAATCCACTAAAAATTAATATGGAAGAATTACATTGTTATGACCTGATTTTACTGGACATTATGATGCCTGGAATTGACGGCTTCGAATTATGCAAAAGAATCAGGGCACTTGTGGATTGTCCGATTTTGTTTCTTACGGCAAAAACGGAGGAAAACAGTCTGGTAAACGGACTTTCTTTAGGAGCAGATGATTATATTTCAAAGCCATTTGGAGTGATGGAACTTCGAGCAAGGATCAACGCGCATCTACGGAGAGAGCACAGGGAACATTCTGTCAGAATGGTTTTAGGGAGAGTCTGCATTCAGATGTCTCAAAAGAAACTATTGGTTGATGATAAAGAACTTCCGTTTACGAAAGCAGAGTACGAAATCTGTGAATTTCTGGCTAAAAACAGAGGACAGGTTTTCTCGAAGGAACAGATATTGGAAGCGGTCTTTGGCTTTGACAATGAGAGTAATGACAGTACTATAATCACGCATATCAAAAATATAAGAGCAAAATTTGCGGATTATGATTATATGCCGATAAAAACAGTCTGGGGGATTGGATATAAATGGGAAGAGTAAAGAGAAGCAATGCACTCAGCAGGATTTTTATGAGATATGTACTGGTCATGCTTGGATCATTAGTTGGTTTGGTGATTGTTGCTTATCTGCTGCTGTACCTTTTGATTAGTGTGGGCTGTATTTATCCGGCAAATTATGCAGAGCAAAAGATTAATGAAGCATATGATACGATTCTACGTGCAGATAAAGTGACTGCTGAGATGATTCCCGCACTTTGTGATTATGTAATCTTTTCAGAGAATGGAGAGAAAATAGGTGGAGATCTGCCAGAACAATACGAACAGATAGCATGGAATGTTGCAAAGTACAGAAACGCATCCGGGAAATATTTTTATAAAGTAATTGTAAGGGAAAATGAATATGTTGTATTGCAATATCGCCTGACACCTCAATATCATTCAGCTTTTTTGAGGGAGCATTTTATAGGACCACAGAATGTGATGATTATTATGTCTGTGATTGGAGCGGTAGCGATTATCATCATTCCGTCCATACGTTTTGGAAAAAGAATCAAAAAGCAGATGCAGCCTGTATTAGACGCAATCGGACAAATAAAGGATCAAAATCTGGAATATGAGACATCCTGTTCCGGTATCAAAGAGTTTGATGACTGTTTATCGGCAATCGATGATATGCGAGATGCATTGCGAGAATCTTTAGAAAAGCAGTGGAAAACAGAGCAGGAAAAGAAACAACAGATGTCTGCTTTGGCGCATGATATTAAAACACCTCTTACGATTGTACGGGGAAATGCAGAACTACTTTCAGAGACTGAACTGACCACAGAACAGAAGAAAAATATCACTTATGTTTTGAACGGCACAACACAGATACAAAGTTATGTAAAACAGTTGATAGATGTCACAAAATCATGGAATTGCAGTGATGTTACCTATACAACGATGAGGTTAGAAGATTTTTTCGCAGATATAAAGGAACAGGCACTCGGACTGGTAGAAATCTATCACCAGAAGATAGATTGGAAGGCGGAACAAAGTGATAAAAAGGTAACGATTGATTATGATCCAATGTTCCGGGCCGTAATGAATGTGATTCAGAATGCAGTGGAGCATACAAAAGAAAATGGAATCATTTATATTGACGCAAAGGAGCAGGATGACCGGCTGACATTCATTGTGGAGGATAGCGGATCAGGATTTACAAAAGAAGCATTATTGCATGGCACAGAGCAGTTTTTTATGGATGACACAAGTAGAAATGGCGAAGCCCATTATGGGATGGGACTATTTTTTGCAAAAACTGTGGCTGAAAAATATGGTGGAGGTATTAAACTTTCAAATTCTGAAAATACAGGTGGGGCGAGGGTAGAAATATTTTTCCTGAGTAGTCAGAAAACACGCTAAATAGAACGCAATTAAGCTATGTAAAAGAAATGGAAGATACTATCACAAACCGAATGCTTCACTGGTCTTATACACCTGAACAGAAAGAGAAAGTGAAGAAGGCACTTGCCGCAGGAGTTGCTAAGTCAACGATTCTTACTTACTTCTATCCGGAGGTTACTGTGGAGAGGATGAGTTTATATCGGAAGAAGTAGTAAATGTTATCGCATAGACACAGGATTATGTTATACTGTGTCTATGCGACATTAAAGAAACTTACAAATCGTTGTTTGGAGGTACACGATGATAATAAAAATTGTTACACTTTCACTGATGGCAGTGTTTTACATCTGCTATTTTGCAAAGCTGATTAGTCAGAAAAAGCAAGGCATAAATACAGACCAATTAGGAAAAGGAAAAGAGGGATTTGTCAAATTTATAGAAGTAGCTCTTAAAATAATCACATATTTGCTTCCTGTAATACAGATTATCAGTATTGTGTTTTGTTCGGGAACAGCACATATTGTGTTGCAATTTACAGGAGTTGTAATAACAATGTTCGGTGTACTTGCTTTTATTGTTTCTGTTACACAGATGAAGGAGAATTGGAGAGCAGGTGTGCAAAAAGAAGAAAAGACCAATTTGGTAACAACGGGCATCTATTCTATTAGCAGAAATCCTGCATTTTTGGGTTTTGATTTAATGTATATAGGAATATTGTTTTCGTTCTTTAATTGGTTCCTTTGCTTTGCCACAGGTTTTGCAGTGGTATTTTTTCATTTACAGATAGTCAATGTAGAGGAAGATTTTTTGATAAAAGCATTCGGAAATGAGTACCTGCAATACAAATCAAAAGTATGCCGATATTTAGGAAGAAAAAGATAACTTCATATTTAGGTGGTTTGTCAATAGCAATAATATTTAATGCATAATCTGATTTAAGAGTGAATTTCAAATTTTAGATTTTCAATAATCATGGGATAAAAATAACAGGGAGGATTATAGTTTTCGGAATAAAGCCGATATATAATATTAGAAACAATAAATAATAAAGAACGGATTCAGAGAAGGAGGACAAAGGATATGTCAATGAATGTGAATACAACGGGTACTGTTTATGGAAGTTATCAGAATACCTACAAGGCAGGTACAGTAGATAAGAAAAAAGAAACAGCGAAAACAACAGAAAATGATAAGGTCAAGAAAAATGTGACAGAAAGTATAGCCGAAAAAAATCTAAGTAAAGAGGCACAAAAAATGCTTAAAGATATGCGTGGCTCAAGAACAGATATGGACTTTATGGTTGCAGATTTTGAAAATGGTGATAATGCTAAAGATATTTTAGCACAAAGTGATAAAGAGTTTACGGTTATTTTCTCAAAGGAAGAAATGGAGAAGATGGCATCCGATCCCAAATATTATGCTGAAAAGATGCATAGTATTGAAGGTGCTTTGCGTATGTCGGATGAAATCAATGCTCAGTTTGGATTTGAAAGAGCATTTGGTAAGACAAACGGAATAGAAAACAGTGCAGATACTGATACAAAAATAACAAAGTTTGGTATTTCTTTTAATAGTGATGGAACTACAACATTCTTTGCTCAATTAGAAAAAACATCAGCTAGTCAGAAAGAATATCTTGAAAAAATTCAGGAAAAGAAAGCTGCGGAGAAGAAAGAGGCGAAGAAAAAGGAACAATTAAAGCAAATTGAAGTAAAAAAAGCTACTGTTCAAGCAAATTCAAAAGATGAACTTTTGGATAAAATTAAAAATATTGAATGGAATTCTATCAAACCAGAGGATAATAAAATCGGTGGAAGATTTGATTTTTCAATTTAGTATATTTAGATGGGGATGATTACATAAAGTATGGAGGTAGATTCATTATGAGAAAACGTTTTTTTTCTATTATTGTATGTGTTGTCATGCTTTTTACAATGAATGTCACAGCTTTTGCGGCAGAAACTCAGGAAAATTATTCGGAGACGGAGAAAACAATGACATTTGAAATAACTCCGACAGCATTAACTTCTGGATCATCACGACATTCTGTTGGAATGTTAAATTCCTTTTTTGGAACAAATGATACAGTGGCAACTTCCGCTCTTGGTTCTTTTACAATCAGCAGCACATCTGTTCCGTCAGGCTCCACAATCAGTAAAATAGTGGTTACATCCACAAAAAGTAGTGGAAGTAGTGGAAACATCGAATTATTTGTTGCTAAAGATGAGGATAATGGAGATGGCACATTTGACAGATATACAGACAGCAAAAGTTGGAATAGTTCTCTTACTTTTGCAGATTTTGGCAATTATAATTTAAGCCCTGTTGGAAATTATTATGTTCAATTTGAATCTACAAGGTATTCAACGGGAACTGTTGCAGCAGCAACATTAAAAAATATTTATGTCACAGTATACTATCATTAAAATTTTATAATCCCCATTCTAAACAAGCAAAGATGTTGTTATTCAGTTAGCAGCATCTTTGCTTTTAATTGTATAATTGATATGACTATTGAGTTAGAATGACATTGATAGCGATAGAAAGCTATATATTACAGAAGCAGACTTTGATAAAAAAGCATTTGAGAGATTATATAAATTGAATATTATATAATCAGAGGTATATAGAACATGCACAGAGACACTATATTTCAATATGAAACAATGGTGCCTGACACAATAAAAACGCATAGCCAAACTTCGCTCGGTATAACTGCCTGATTGTGTCGAAATTCGTATTTTATCAATTATATCTGATAAAACTGGATTTGCGGTATTGAAAATCAGTTATAGCCGTGGTACCATATAGACAGTTTCAGAAGGGAGGCTGGTCTACATGATTAAACGAGAAATTTATATGAGCCGTATCCGTCCTTTTATCGGAAATGAGCTGATAAAGGTTCTGACAGGGATTCGCCGTAGTGGAAAATCTGTCATGCTGAGCCTGATCCAAGAGGAACTTGCCCAAAACGGGGTCCAACCAGAACAGTTTATTTCCCTGAATTTTGAGAACATGAGCAATGCACACCTTTGTACGGCTGTTGCATTGCATGATGAAATCCTTCGCAGAACAAAAGAAATCAGCGGCAAGGTTTATCTGTTCTTCGACGAAATCCAAGAGGTGGCTGATTGGGAAAAATGTATCAACTCTTTCCGGGTGGAGCTGGATTGTGATATATACATTACCGGTTCCAACGCCAAGCTGCTTTCCGGTGAGCTTGCCACTTATCTTGCCGGACGGTATGTGGAGTTCGTGATTTACCCGTTTTCATTCAGAGAGTTTATGGAGCTGTATCACACCGTTTACGAAGGTGCAGACGAAAGACAATGCTTTACAAAATATCTGACGCTGGGAGGAATGCCCTATTTGAGCAACCTTCGCTACGACGATGCCGCCAGTCGTCAGTATTTGCGGGACTTGTTCAACTCCGTAGAGCTGAAAGATATTATCAAGCGAAACAATATCCGTGATGTGGATATGCTGGAGAGAATTATTGCTTATATAACTTCCAACATCGGCACTACCTTTTCTTCCACAGCCATTTCCAAGTATCTGAAAAGTGAAGGGCGCTCCGTTTCACCAGAAACGGTACTGAACTACATCAAAGCCTGCACGGACGCATTCCTGTTTTATCAGGTGAAGCGCCAAGACCTCCAGGGAAAGAAAATCCTGACCGTCAACGAGAAATACTATGTTGCAGATCATGGTGTCCGGGAAGCCGTGTACGGTGGCAACATGAAGGACATTAACCTTGTCCTTGAAAATGTTGTCTACATGGAGCTGCTGCGCCGTGGTTATTCTGTGACTGTTGGGAAAGTCTCTGACAAGGAGATTGACTTCGTATGTGAAGATCATGGGAAAAAGCTGTATGTTCAGGTTTCCTATCTACTTGCCTCGGAGGAAACCATCCAGCGTGAGTTTGGGGCGTTTGCCGGTGTTCGTGACAATTTCCCGAAATACGTTGTAACGATGGACGAACTGGATATGAGCCGAGATGGAATCAAACACCGCAATATTCGTGACTTCCTGCTGGCAGAGGAATGGAACTGAAATGTTCTTCTTTCACCAGAAGATATGCAGAAGTTCTTCCAATGCCGAGAATGAAAAAACAATGGTGCCTGACACAATAAATATTATGATATGTCTGTATTTAACCGCTGTATAGAAACCGGGAATGTTCTCTTAATACTGGAATGTTGGCAGGATGTCCACCCGGCGCTTGTCAGTATCCCAGTGAAATGGGAATACAGCTCGCCGTATGGACTTTTGTATGCTCTGAATCCGCCGGATGATGTTATGCAGTTTGAAAACAATGGTGCCTGACACAATAAATATTGTATAAATGTCAATGCTGTTGTGGTACATGTTGTATTCTGCGTAAATGGTATTCATGTTGTGTCTCCTTTAAACCAATAAAAATATAGAAGCATTTCAATCAGTTCACAATGTCACTTTTATTTTGTGTTATACTGTTTTATATAATTTTCTTGCCCTTGTTTTTGCCCTTATCAGAGTTCGTAAACACTGGTGGGACGATATAACGCAAGGGAAACAATAAGGGAAAGCTCACCTGTGATAAACTTTGTGTTTTCAAGGGATTGAGAGATATTTGATAATAAAATATAACAGTTATTAAATCCCTTGGAATATATGAAATCTCAATTCAAGTTTGCAAAACTAACCAAAAATATAAACAGTTCGTAAAATCGGAATTTGTGGAGGTGTTTTTATGGAATTAAGGAGAATTCATCAAGACTTCTCAGTCTGCCAAGTAGAAGATTATTCACTTGTGAATTTTGAGTCTCAATATTGCTTTATTGGAAAAACTGACGAAGAGAAATCACTTGTATGCGCTACAGGCGAAGCTCCAGCCAATGCTGTTCGGTGGATTGTGGACTGACAATTTCAGTATTTTGAAAACAGGTATAATGTTATCGTCTGGGATGCGCCGGCACACATTCTTTTTTGTCCGGAAGCGTGGTTATACATTGCACATAGACGCACCTGATGGAGGGACGAAAATGGAAACTGAAAAAGTATATGCTATGCCATTTGCAAAAATATATCCTATACTGGTGGCAAAGGCAGTCGGCAAGGGGCGGACGCAGGCAGAAGTAGATGAAATTATTGGGTGGCTGACGGGTTACAGCGCCTGCGGCGTAAAGCAGGAGGGTATCGAAGAGCCGCTGATGAAGGAGATCCGCTATTTGGAAAGCTGGTGGATGAGCTGGCTAAGGGCAAAGCGATGGAGAAGATCAAGCGGACAAACAAATGAGGAAAAGCAGCCTATTACACACCGACAGAGAATGTGGTATAATCTTTAAGAAAACACTGTATGGAAAGGACAAACATGATGAACGCTCTGGATATTATGAAACACCCTGCCGCCTATGTCAGTGGCTATGAAAACACCCCCACGGAGGAACAGTACCGTGCAAAGCAACTGTGTTGGGAGTACAACCGCACCGCTCCCAACGAACAGGAAAAGCGGCGCAGTATCCTGCAGACCCTGCTGGGCACCTGCTCTCCCATGACCGGCATTGAGCCGGATTTCCACTGTGACTATGGCTTCAACATCCATACCCACGGCTTGGCGGTCATCAATTATAACTGTGTCATTCTGGATACCTCTCCGGTAAACATCGGAGCAGGTGCCTTTATTGCCCCTGGCGTATGCCTTGCCTGCTCCGGTCATGCCATCGATCCGGAGCAGCGCAGCCATGGCATTGGCACCTCGTCACCCATTACGCTGGAGGAAAACGTCTGGATCGGCGCAAATTCCACTGTCTGTGGCGGCGTTACCATCGGGGCAGGCTCGGTTATCGGGGCGGGAAGCGTCGTCACTCATGACATTCCCGCCGGTGTCATCGCTGCAGGGGTGCCCTGCAAGGTGATCCGCCCCATTACTGAAAAAGATAAGTTCAAGCCGGAGGATATTCTGTTCTGAGAAATCCAGATCGAAAACTCTGAAAAAAGCACTCCGGGGACATTTTTGTTTTTCGCCATGTTTTTCTGCGGGGAGAAGGCATGGTATACTGAGAGCGACAACTCGGAAGTTGGAGGATACACGCATGAAAATTGTAATCATTAATGGAAGTGCCAGAAAAGGAAATACGCTGGCAGCAATCAATGCATTTATAAAAGGAGCGTCAGAAAAGAATAAAATTGAAATCATTGAACCCGACAAACTCAACATTGCACCATGCAAGGGATGTGGTGTCTGTCAATGCTCTAAGGGA
>NZ_JBBMER010000015.1:0-3907 GCF_040096455.1 Lachnospira rogosae (ex Hitch et al. 2025)
CCATGTTTTCTATCTTTCCAATATCATTCTTGTATTTCCTTGTTTTTGATATCTCATAATTAGCCGGCTTTATGAATGCTATCTGATTATTAGCTTCAAGAAACAGATAGTTTTCCTCGCTCTCATAACCAGCATCTGCAGTTATGTTCTTATATTTGAATTTTAAGTTATGTTCAGCATCTTTAAGAGCATACAGCTTCTTGCGTAGTCTCTTTAAATGTTTGATTTTTATTACATTTCCATAAACTATTTTTATGTCATAGAGTTGTTCACATTCAGCTACAAAATCAGCTAACTTAATTAACAGTTTTGCCTGATTTTTTGTAAAGGCTTTTTTCCACACGAAAGTATATTTATTGGCATTTGCCTCAATCTTGGTACCATCAATAAAGATAGTTTCACCAGATATTTCACCTAAATCAAAAAGGATATTTGAAACTTCTGCGAGAATACGCTTAGAACAAGGGGCAAAATGAATGCTTCTGAATCGTGCAAGTGTTGCATGGTCAGGTGCAGAATGCCCTTCTAAAAGAAACATGAAATTGATATCTCTTTTGCAGTTTAATTCCATAGAACGGAATGAATAATCGCCATTCATGTAAGAGTATAAAACAATCTTCAAAAGTGTTCTTGGCGATAAAGAATTTATTCTATCATAAGTAGAATATAGATCAGTCAAATCCATCTCCTCTACAAACTGACTGAGTAACCGCACAGAATCATTCTTAGGAATAATTGTTTCTAATTTGAGTGGAAGTTTTAGTTGATATCCACTCTGATTTAACGTATAATCTTTTTGTAATTTATTATGTAATAGCATACTAATATTTTACCATAAATCCCAGGTTTTTCGAAGCCTGGGATTTATTTTTTTAGGTTATATACCGCCTTAACATAAAAGAAGGGGCACCGCACTAATTTCTTAGTGCGACAGCCCCATCTTATACCTATATCTAAAATCCTGGTTTCACTTCGTATAACTTGCCATCAACCTTAAGACTAACCGCACATAACGCTATGCAGCCACGCTTAATACGTATGCCTTTTATCCTTTCAGCTACCTGGACTGCCATATTTCCACCATACTTTCCATCACCAGCAACCGGCATGTTTCTTGAAGCAAGCTGGACACGTATCTGATGATGTCTGCCTGTTATAAGATGAATATCCAGCCTTGATATGTCTGCTTCTTCATCATAAGAAAGAAGCCTGTACTTAAGTATTGCTTCCTTAGAACCCGCCGTTCCTTTTGAAACTACCGATGATTCATTATTCTTTGCATCTTTTATAAGATTATCCACAAGTTCGCCCTCATCAGAATCTGGTTTTCCACATACAAGCACCTGGTAATGTTTACATAGTGTTCCTTTTTGAATAAGTAAAGACAATCTTGCTGCTTCCTTTTTATTCTTAGCCATAAGCACAAGCCCTGATACAGGACGGTCAAGTCTGTTTATTATAGCTGCGTAAGCTTCTTCACCCTTGCTTTTTCTATATGTAAGAACTTCACTTACAAGATCCATCTCAACTAATAATTCCAATACTCTTAATCCACTTTGTAAAAAGTACTTTCCACTCACCAGTCTGTGCAAAATCATCACCACAGCCATAACCATGGCCACCTGTTCTGAATATATGAAGTTCAGCACTTACACCGGCTTTTCTTGCTGCCATATAAAAGCCCACACTGTTCTCAGACAATGTTGTTCTGTCATCATCCGTTTCACATATAAATACTGGCGGCATATCCGGTCTTACAAGCTTATCCGGATTATACTTATGCAGTATCTTTGCCTTACTGTCACTGATTCTCTCAAGCACCTGTTCCTCAGACATATATCTTTTGCCTGCTTCAATACAATCGTCAATACTTATAACCGGATATGAACAAACAGCAAAATCTGGTCTTGCTGATAGTTTATCATATTCATCCTTATACTTATAATCCGCATACACATCACTTTCATACGCTGTTGATAATAACGCTGCCATAAAGCCTCCTGCTGAAAAGCCCATAACGCCTATCTTAGCTTCATCTATACCGAATTCCTGTGCCCTTCCTCTTATAACTCTCATTGCGCGCATAGCATCTATAAGTGGGACATCCTCTGCATTATCATGTTCATCTGATGGAAGTCTGCATTCAAGAACAAATGCAGCTATTCCCATACTATTAAGCCACTTTGCAACATCTTCACCTTCAAAGTTGTATACAAGGCGTCTGAACGCACCTCCTGGAATAATCAATACTGCCGGAATCCTTTGTCTGTCTGTACTGTTACCAATACCATCAGGTATATAAGGAACAATATCCGGATCTGTAATGTTCTGCACTATATGCTTTACTCTTCCATCAGGCATATCTTCAGTGTAATATTTTCTTGTAAGCTTAAGGTTCTGCGAACCCGGAGCCCCATGCTCAAACAGCCTTATCTTGTTTACTGGTGACTTAAACACCTCATTCTGCGTATCTGTCATATCTACTCCCCCCTGCTCTCAAGAAACAAAAGCTTATTAGCCTGTATGCTCAGCTCATCATAATGCATAAGCATATCACTCTCTTCATATTCTTCCGGAATCACTTTATAGCCTTCAAACCTTATAAGATTCTTGAAATATTCTTCCACATCTGCTGTCTGCTTAACAACAACCTCACTGAATGCCACTTCCTCTTCTGACTCCTGAAAATCTGGTCTGTAAAGAAGCTCACCGGTAATTATATTTTCTTTATTGGCTACAAATACGGCTTTGGCATAATATTTGTTACTGTCCGTTGTCGCAAGACGTATTCTTCTTAGTGGTGCCATCGTCTTATCATTCATGGCATTCGCTTTCCTGACTTCTTCTGAATCAAAATATTCCTTTTCAATTATCATATTTAACCTTCTTTCTGTCATATAAATCACTCATAGTTTTACAATATCCAAAACAGGACGATATATTTAAGGTTCTTAATTGATATATGTTCTAAACAGGCTTTTGTATCAGGGAAAACTATTTTTCCATTTTTTAGCCCCCAAAATGGAATTTATTTTTTCACTTTCTTTTCCACAGTTTTGCATTAAATAAATTCATTTTCTTCTTTTCACCTTGCTTCTTTTTGAAAAATTATATTTCCTTTTTTATGAAGAATTTCGGAAATTAGATTTGCGTGATACAAAGAAGTAATTGTCTACCACTATGCTAACTCACATAGTGCTAAACGTCAATTATTTCTTACCATTATATTTCATCTGGTCTGACTTCTGTTGAATTAACTTCACGCACCATCTGCATCATATAATTTTTATTCATATCACCATTATCAGGAACTAATATAAGTTCGTGTATGCTGCTTGGTAAAACATATAGCCCTTTACAATTATTACCAGTTTAATCCTTCACCTTATTTAAACAATCCTTTAAAATGTCTGTGTTATCGTAAAGCAATAAAGATACCCCGAATGTTCTGTCTTTATTAGATAGCACATAAAGGCTTGTATCAAAATCATCTTTATCCATATAAGGGTATAACTTTTCTGCTATATTAAAAAATTCTGGTGTATTTTGTTCCATAGTATTCTTATAAGCATAATCCCACAATTTATTTACGGCATCATTTTTATCTATTCCCCATATGTCTAACATCTGATTAGTAATAGTTGCAGGAGCACCACGTTCAATCTGTAAGTAATACATTACCGACAAATCATCTGTAATAGGGAAGTGTGGAGCATTACTGAATAATTTTTTATTTGCCTGTGTATTAACAATTATAAGAACATAACTGCAGATGCTGGTTATGAGAGCGAGGAAAACTATCTGTTTCTTGAAGCTAATAATCAGATAGTATTCATAAAGCCGGCTAATTATGAGATATCAAAAACAAGGAAATACAAGAATGATATTGGAAAGATAGAAAACATGG
>NZ_JBBMER010000016.1:0-1452 GCF_040096455.1 Lachnospira rogosae (ex Hitch et al. 2025)
ACGCGGAGCGAACAAAAGTAGCGAAGCACACAGACCATCTGTCGAGAAAAGCCGCTATTGTGTATACCGTACCCGTACCGTAAACCGACACAGGTGGATGAGGAGAGAATCCTAAGGCCGGCGGGAGAAGCATTGTTAAGGAACTCGGCAAAATGACCCCGTAACTTCGGGAGAAGGGGTGCTCACGCAAGTGAGCCGCAGAGAACTGGCCCAAGCAACTGTTTAGCAAAAACACAGGTCTATGCAAAACCGAAAGGTGAGGTATATGGGCTGACGCCTGCCCGGTGCTGGAAGGTTAAGAGGAGATGTTAGAGCAATCGAAGCATTGAATTTAAGCCCCAGTAAACGGCGGCCGTAACTATAACGGTCCTAAGGTAGCGAAATTCCTTGTCGGGTAAGTTCCGACCCGCACGAAAGGCGTAATGATTTGGGCACTGTCTCGACAATGCACCCGGTGAAATTGAAATACCAGTGAAGATGCTGGTTACCTGCGCCAGGACGGAAAGACCCCATGGAGCTTTACTCTAGCTTGATACTGGGATTCGGTATTGCATGTACAGGATAGGTGGGAGACTAAGAGGTGATGACGCCAGTTGTCACGGAGTCGATGTTGGGATACCACCCCTGCAGTACTGGGTTTCTAACCTGCGGCCGTGACCCGGCCGGGGGACAATGTCTGGTGGGGAGTTTGACTGGGGCGGTCGCCTCCGAAAGGGTATCGGAGGCGCTCAAAGGTTCCCTCAGAATGGTTGGAAACCATTCGAAGAGTGCAAAGGCAGAAGGGAGCTTGACTGCGACACCGACGGGTGGAGCAGGTACGAAAGTAGGACTTAGTGATCCGGTGGTATGAAAGTGGGATTGCCATCGCTCAACGGATAAAAGCTACCCTGGGGATAACAGGCTTATCACTCCCAAGAGTTCACATCGACGGAGTGGTTTGGCACCTCGATGTCGGCTCATCGCATCCTGGGGCTGTAGTAGGTCCCAAGGGTTGGGCTGTTCGCCCATTAAAGCGGTACGCGAGCTGGGTTCAGAACGTCGTGAGACAGTTCGGTCCCTATCCGGCGTGGGCGCAGGATATCTGAGAGGAGCTGTCCTTAGTACGAGAGGACCGGGATGGACTGACCTCTGGTGCATCGGTTGAGCCACCAGGCTCATGGCCGAGTAGCCAAGTCGGGACGGGATAAACGCTGAAGGCATCTAAGCGTGAAGCCCCCCTCAAGATGAGATATCCCATAGAGTTAATCTAGTAAGACCCCTTGAAGACGACGAGGTAGATAGGCAGAAGGTGGAAGTGTGGTGACATATGGAGCTGATCTGTACTAATAGGTCGAGGGCTTAACCGAAAGAGGTTAAGGTTTGGATAGAACAAAGAGAGTTATTCTTAAGGAAAGTACGAAAGTACTTGACAGGATACGGATGTATAAGATATATTTAATGTGCAGTTTTGAA
>NZ_JBBMER010000017.1:0-1425 GCF_040096455.1 Lachnospira rogosae (ex Hitch et al. 2025)
TATTCTTCTGTCATTATCCACAGTCACAGAAGCACCAAGCTCATTAGCATTAACAACCATTGTCCTGAACTTGTATATCTTAAATATTCTTCCATACTGTGTAACTCTTTCCTGTCTGAAAAATACAGGTCCTCTTGAATCACATTTTATAAGTATTGCAATTATTAACATCGGCAATGCAAGCACAGCAAGCATTATTGATGCAACTACGATATCAAATAATCTCTTCACCATTAAAGAAGCTCTACGTTTATTAACTATATTGTAATATTTTCTTACTTCCCTTGTTCTCATAAACTTTGGAAGCTCATTCCATTTTCTAAGCTGCATACCAACCTCTTTTCTGCCAGTCTGTTAAACCTGTTATTTAAGGCTGTTAAAATTCTCTATAACATATTCTATCTGTTCATCTGTAAGATTAGTATGAAGTGGAAGTGTGACTTCATTGTGATACATTTCAAAAGATTTTGGGAAATCTTTTATATCAAAGCCAAGCTGCTTATATGCTGTGTGCATAGGAAGCGGCTTGAAATGTACATTCGTTGCAATTCCTGCTTCTGCCATTCTTATTATAAACTGGTTTCTGTCTTCTACATCTCTTCCAAGGAGTCTTGTAAGAAACAGATGTCCACTTGATGAATATTCATCTGTATAATGGCACAGGCACTCAACATCATCTGCCTTAATACCCTCTGTATACATATTAATCATCTGCTTTCTTCTTGCAAGCATCCCCTCATATCTTGTCATCTGAGCAAGACCTATGGCGGCTGTTATATCTGTCATATTACACTTATAAAGTGGTGCAATAATGTCATATTCCCACGCACCAAGCTTAGTCTTTGCAAGTGCATCCTTTGACTGTCCGTGAAGGCTCATAAGCATAATCTTTTTGTATATTTCTTCATCGTCTATTCCGTCAAGTTCTCTCCATACAAGGCCTCCACCTTCACCTGTTGTAAAGTTCTTAACAGCATGGAAAGAAAATGATGTAAAGTCCGCACATTGTCCGCTCTTATGTCCATTTCTTGACGCACCATATCCGTGTGCCGAATCAGCAAGTATAAGAACTCTTCCAAGTGCCTCCTGATAAGCATTAGCCGGCTTAAATAAAGCCTTCTTGCTCTCAAGTATTGCCCTTATCTTATCATAATCGACCATTACACCAGCTATATCCACTGGAATAACTGCCTTGGTCTTCTCTGTTATGGCTGCTTCAAGCTCATCATAATCAAGATGATAAGTTCCCTCCTGCACATCAATAAGCTTTAAAGTTGCACCAACGTGGCATACAACACTTGCTGATGCTGTATATGTGTATGCCGGAACTATTACCTCATCTCCCGCTCCAATTCCGAATAATCTAAGAGCCGTCTCCATACACGCTGTAGCTGAATTAAGACACGCACCTCTCTTAGTGCCAGT
>NZ_JBBMER010000019.1:0-806 GCF_040096455.1 Lachnospira rogosae (ex Hitch et al. 2025)
CCCGACTTACCCAGGGCAGATCAGCTTTACCCTGGAAACCTTAGATATTCGGCCTTGAAGATTCTCACTTCAATCTCGCTACTCATTCCGGCATTCTCTCTTCTTAGCAGTCCACCACTCCTTCCGGTATGGCTTCGTTCCGCTAACAATGCTCCTCTACCAACATATAGAAACCTTGGTTTCTTTGTTCCTAAGCTTCGGTGTCGTGTTTCAGCCCCGGACATTTTCGGCGCAGGACCTCTCGACTAGTGAGCTATTACGCACTCTTTTAATGTGTGGCTGCTTCTGAGCCAACATCCTAGTTGTCTTCGAAATCCCACATCCTTTTCCACTTAACACGCACTTTGGGACCTTAGCTGTAGGTCTGGGCTCTTTCCCTTTTGACCACCCAACTTATCTCGTGCAGTCTGACTCCCCAGCATCATCTGTCCGCCATTCGCAGTTTGATATTCTTCGGTAGGCTTTGACGCCCCCTAGGAAATTCAGTGCTCTACCTGCGGCAGACTAACTGAAGGCTAGCCCTAAAGCTATTTCGAGGAGAACCAGCTATCTCCGGGTTCGATTGGAATTTCTCCCCTATCCACACCTCATCACCACCCTTTTCAACGGATGTGTGTTCGGACCTCCACTACCTCTTACGGCAGCTTCATCCTGGACATGGATAGATCACCCGGTTTCGGGTCTATGATACGTGATTCCTCGTGCTCTTAACACTCGCTTTCGCTTCGGCTCCGGACCTTAAGTCCTTAACCTTACCGCGTATCATAACTCGCCGGACCGTTCTACAAAAAGTACGCCGTCGCACT
>NZ_JBBMER010000020.1:0-672 GCF_040096455.1 Lachnospira rogosae (ex Hitch et al. 2025)
CTTTCTAAGGAAAAGAATGCCACGTCTGCAAGGATGTGAAGTAGAGATTGTCTTTCTGTTGAGCTGTCAAAGACAGCTGATATCAAGTAAGCCTCGAAGCAGGGCTTCTCGGTCGCGACTGCGTCGCTTATACATATAAACGCCGATAAGCTTATGAAAGCAAGCTTCCAACGCATATCGTCATTTATATGTGCACTTACTTGAGTATCGCGAATATTCTGGTGGCGATGCGCTTAGGGGAAACACCCGTACACATCCCGAACACGATGGTTAAGCCTTAAGCGGCCGATGATACTATGCTGGAGACGGTATGGGAAAGTAGGTGGCTGCCAGATTTTACAGACGGGGTTATAGCTCAGCTGGTTAGAGCGCACGCCTGATAAGCGTGAGGTCGATGGTTCGAGTCCATTTAACCCCACTTAAACCGAATACAATACAACGTTAACAGATTACAGAAATGTAAGTCTTTAGACGGGGGTATAGCTCAGTTGGGAGAGCACCTGCCTTGCAAGCAGGGGGTCAAGGGTTCGAATCCCTTTATCTCCACTGCGGATATGGTTACTGGTAATAACTGGTAATAATAAGTATCTGCAAAGATTGTTCATTGAAAACTGCATATTAAAATATCTAAAATAAACTAATAAAGTTTAGACATCCGAGGTGCGATATGTA
>NZ_JBBMER010000021.1:0-659 GCF_040096455.1 Lachnospira rogosae (ex Hitch et al. 2025)
AAATAGACAATGGAATAGCGTTCCTGTAGTTTTCGTTCATGGAATGCAGTAACGTTTTCTTGAGTCAACTGGGTGATATTTGAAACCGTAGCTGGTGAGTAATGATGACCAAACATCTGTTCGATTAAATTTGCGATTTCTCTTGTTGTTACACCTGTTTGATAAAGCTTAATAATCATTTTTTCCAGCTCATCATCTCTTCTTGAAGTAAGAAGGAATGGCTTTAGGGACAAATTCGCCATTACGATCTCTTGGAATAATGAGGTTTAAAGTTCCGTATTTGGTTTCAAACTTACGTGTGTAAGAACCGTTGCGACTATTTCCTGAGTTGTAGCCACTAACATCATAGGGTTCATATCCTAGAACAGAGGTCAACTCTGCCTGTAGAAGCTCATTTAGGGCTTGTTCCATAGAAGCACGGAAATACTCATTAATGTCTGAATGATTAGCTAGAAATGTGGTTAAATCTGTGATAAACTGGGTCATGGGAATAAATCTTTCTAGTAGTATTTTTGGTATAACTCTACTATACAGGATTTATTCCTTTTTTGCGTTTACACAGGATATTGTACACTCTCAAAATAGCTGTCGTGAATAAATACTTATCTTAATTAAAATTATTTATATCTTAGAATTTCAAGGATGTTCTGTCTGCTGAG
>NZ_JBBMER010000022.1:0-643 GCF_040096455.1 Lachnospira rogosae (ex Hitch et al. 2025)
AGCCCTGCAGTTTCAAAAGCAGTCCCGGGGTTGAGCCCCGGGCTTTCACTTCTGACTTGCCTGGCCACCTACACTCCCTTTACACCCAGTAAATCCGGATAACGCTTGCTCCATACGTATTACCGCGGCTGCTGGCACGTATTTAGCCGGAGCTTCTTAGTCAGGTACCGTCACTATCTTCCCTGCTGATAGAGCTTTACATAGCGAACTACTTCTTCACTCACGCGGCGTCGCTGCATCAGAGTTTCCTCCATTGTGCAATATTCCCCACTGCTGCCTCCCGTAGGAGTCTGGGCCGTGTCTCAGTCCCAATGTGGCCGGTCACCCTCTCAGGTCGGCTACTGATCGTCGCCTTGGTGGGCCGTTACCCCGCCAACAAGCTAATCAGACGCGGGTCCATCTCATACCACCGGAGTTTTTCACACTGTACCATGTGGTACTGTGCGCTTATGCGGTATTACCAGCCGTTTCCAGCTGCTATCCCCCTGTATGAGGCAGGTTACCCACGCGTTACTCACCCGTCCGCCACTCAGTCATAAAAGACTTCAAACCGAAGTAATCTGTCTTAAATGCTTCGTTCGACTTGCATGTGTTAAGCACGCCGCCAGCGTTCATCCTGAGCCAGGATCAAACTCTCATAAAA
>NZ_JBBMER010000023.1:0-575 GCF_040096455.1 Lachnospira rogosae (ex Hitch et al. 2025)
CGTGCTCCGACAGCTTGTAAACACAGGGTTTCAGGTTCTCTTTCACTCCCCTCCCGGGGTCCTTTTCACCTTTCCTTCACAGTACTATGCGCTATCGGTCACTGAGTAGTATTTAGCCTTACGGAGTGGTCTCCGCTCATTCCCACAAGGTTCCTCGTGTCTCGTGGTACTCTGGATACTGCCTTGCTGCTTTCAATTTCGGATACGCGGCTTTCACGCTTTCCTGCTGGACTTCCCAGACCATTCTCCTATCAATCGCAGATCAATTATGCAGTCCTAACCCCGAAAGATAAATCTCTCGGTTTGGGCTCTTTCCCTTTCGCTCGCCGCTACTAAGGAAATCGATGTTTCTTTCTCTTCCTCCGGGTACTTAGATGTTTCAGTTCCCCGGGTTCCCTCTGGCAAGTTATGTATTGGCTTGTCAGTACTTAAGGTTTACTTAAGTGGGTTCCCCCATTCGGATATCCACGGCTCAAAGGATATTTGCTCCTCCCCGTGGCTTTTCGCAGCTTATCACGTCCTTCATCGGCTCTCAGTGCCTAGGCATCCACCCTGTGCTCTTTATAGCTTAACCA